>DATCLP010000510.1:0-2906 GCA_036563855.1 Steroidobacteraceae bacterium
GGACAGAGGAAATCGTTCGATGTACCTCCCGTGGCACTGTTGACTGCAGCTTCTGCCCGTTTCGTGCGTCTTTGCCTCAAGCCCCAAGCCCCAAGCCCCAAGCCCTTTTTGCACTGCACCAAACCGCCTTTCCTAAGTTACGTTAAGGCCGTTTTCCTGTGCCGAACCTTAATTGACGGTCGCTCCAGTAATGTAATACGGTCCGAGTTTGCGGACCGTGTGCAGCGCGGTCTGCTCGATTTGGGGGACGAGCCTTGTTCAAGAAGACCGCCTCGCTCTGCGCGCTCGTGGGCATGCTGGGGGCATTCGGCGCCGGACTCATGACCGCCGAAGCTGCGCCTGGCGAAACGACGAAGATTGCGCTGCGCCGCATCACCGAAAGTCAGTACCGGCACACCATCGCGGACGTGTTCGGTCCCGAGATCAAGGTCGAAGCCCGCTTCGAGCCCGAACGTCGCGAAGAGGGGTTGCTCGCGCTCGGTAGCGCGATGTTGTCGCTCACATCTTCGGGCTTCGAACAGTATTTCGCGCTTGCCAGCTCGATCTCCGATCAAGTGCTCGATGGCAAGCAGCGCGACGCCATCGTCGGTTGCACGCCTGCCGATGCGACGAAGGCGGACGACGCCTGTGCACGCGAGTTCGTCGAGAAATACGGCGAGCTGCTGTTCCGCCGCCCGCTTAGGGAATCGGAGGTCGCGAGTCGCCTCAAAACCGCAGCGCTCGGCGCCAATCAATCGCGAGATTTCTATGCGGGCCTCAAGCTCGCATTGACGAGCCTCCTCGTTGCGCCGGATTTCCTGTTCCGTATCGAGTACGCCGAGCCCGATCCGGCGAATCCGAAGAACAAACGGCTCGACGGTTATACGAAGGCAGCCCGTCTGTCGTTCTTGTTGTGGGATTCGACGCCCGATGCGGAGTTGCTCGCGGTTGCACGCAGCGGCGCCATTCATTCGCAAGCCGAGCTCGAAAAACAGATCGAGCGCATGGTGAATTCGCCGAAGTTCGAGCAAGGCGCGCGCGCCTTCTTCGCCGACATGCTGCAGCTCGACGGTTTCGGCAACATGGTCAAGGATCCGACCATCTATCCGAAGTTCAACCAGCTCGTCGCAGAAAGCGCCCGCGAGCAGATGTTGATGCGCACGATCGATCTGCTCGTGCACAAACAGGGCGACTACCGCGACTTGTTCACGTCGAACGAAACGTACATCAATCGTCCGCTGGCTTCGGTCTACAACGTGCCGTACGCCTCGAAAGCGGCGTGGGCGAAATTCACGTTCCCGCCGGAATCGGAGCGCTCGGGGATTCTGACCGACATCGGCTTCTTGGCGCTGCATTCGCATCCGGGCACTTCGTCGCCGACCCGCCGCGGCATCAAGGTGCTCGAGATCTTCATGTGCCAGGCCACGCCGCAGCCGCCGGCCAACGTCGATTTCTCGCAAGTGCAAGACAGCACGAAAGGCACCGTGCGCGAGCGGCTGATCGATCACATGGAGAATGAAGGCTGCTCCGGGTGCCACCGCAAGACCGATCCGATCGGTCTGGCGCTCGAGCACTTCGACGGGCTCGGACAGCTGCGCACGATGGAGAACGGCATGTACATCGACGTCAGCGCCGAGCTCAAGGAAGGCAAGTTCGTCGGCGCACAAGGTCTCGGCGAATTCCTGCGCAATGATCCGCGCGTGCCGGCGTGTCTGGTTCGCAACGTCTATGCGTACGGAGTCGGTCAGAAAACGGTCGGACGCGATCGCGCTTATCTGAAAGCGCAAACGCAGAAGTTTATCGAGAGCGGTTATCGCTTCCCCGCGCTCGTGAGACAGATCGCCTCGAGCCCAGAATTCTTCAAGGTCGTCGTGCCGCAGGCGAAGCCAGCGGCCGAAGCTACGCTCACTGCGCTACAGCCATCCGTGGAGTAGTTCGATGAAATTGCGTTTCACTCGTCGATCGGTGCTCAAAGGCATGCTCGGCGGATCGGCCGTTTATGTCGGCCTGCCCCTGCTCGATGCATTCTTGAATGGCAACGGAACGGCGTTCGCCGACGGCACGAAGATTCCTGTGCGGTTCGGCACCTATTTCTGGGGATTGGGCCTGACCGACACCCCAGCGGGCGGCACGCGCTGGGTGCCTTCGAAGATCGGCCCGAACTACGAGATCATGCCCGAGCTCGAAGCGATCGCGCCGTTCAAGGACAAGGTGTCGGTGTTCTCCGGTTTCCGAGTGATCGGCGACGGCCGTCCCAATCTCGTGCATTGGTCGGGACACGCGGGGATTCTCACTGGAATTGCTCCCGCGGCCGCAACCAAATTCGACGGGCCGTCCTTCGACACGAAAGTGGCCGATGCGATCGGCGTCGGCACGCGCTTCAAGACGATCGATATCGATGCTTCGGTCTCGCGTCAGCCGGTGAGCTATTCGACGCGCACGGGGACGACGTTCGCGTCGCCCGACGCAACGCCGCTTGCGCTTTACACGCGTTTGTTCGGCCCGGGATTCCAGGATCCGAACAGCGACGATTGGAAGCCCGATCCGTCGATCATGCTGCGCCAAAGCGTGCTTTCGGCAGTCACCGAGCAGCGTCATGCGTTGATGAAAGGCCTCGGCAAGGCGGATCAACAGAAGCTCGATCAATACTTCAGCGCCGTGCGCGACATGGAGAACCAGCTCGCGGTGCAATTGCAGAAGCCGGAGAAGCGCGAGGCCTGCGTCATTCCGCAGTCGCCGAAGGATGCGCCGCGCGGTGCTTCCGTCGATGTCGTGAACGAGAACACGCGCGTCATGGCGCGGCTTCTTGCGATGGCGTTGGCATGCAATCAATCGCGTGTGTTCACGTTCGTGCACACGGCAGGCACATCCGAGACGTACATGCCCGGCAGCAGCAAGATCTATCACCAGATCACGCACGACGAGCC
>DATCLP010000511.1:0-3512 GCA_036563855.1 Steroidobacteraceae bacterium
CACGAAGCCTTGGCTCGACGGCGGTGCGGCAGCGTCCCAGATCGTCAAGCTCGGCGGGATGATGAACGGCCACATGCCGATTACCAGGCCGATAAAACCGAGCGCGAAAAAAGTCAGTGCGAGTATGAACAGCGCGTACTCGGCTCGGCGCATCACTGCACGCCATAGCGCAACGGCGTTGGCGATCGCGAGCAGCGGAATCGGCGAGAGATAAATGAAGTGACCGCTTTCGAACCAGCGCGTCATGATCTGGCTGCTGAGGAACGGCAACCATGCGCTCACGAGTCCCATGAAAGCGACGACGACCGCGACCAACGGCCGCGTCAAGTCATAGGCGATGTTCTGCGCTTCGCCCGTCGTCTTCATGATCAGCCAGGTGCTGCCGAGCAACGCGTAGCCGAAGACGATCGCGACACCCGTCAACATAGAGAACGGGCTGAACCACGCGAACGGGCCGCCGAGGTATTTTCCGCCTTGCAACGGCATGCCCTCGACGATGGCCCCGAGCATCAGCCCTTGGGCGAACGCTGCCCAGATCGAGCCGATACCGAAACAGATGCCCCACAATCGTTTCGAGCTGTGCGCTTTGAAACGGAATTCGAATGACACGCCGCGCAGTACTAGCGCGATCAGCATCAGCAACACGGGCAGGTACAGTCCCGAAAGCATGACCGCGTATGCTTTCGGAAATGCCGCGAGCAGACCTGCGCCGCCGAGCACGAGCCAAGTCTCGTTGCCATCCCAAATGGGTGCGGCGGTGTTCATCATCTGATCGAGCTGCGACTCGCGCTCGGAGAACGGCGCCAAGATGCCGATGCCCAGCACGAACCCATCCATGAGCACGTACATCAGGACGGCGAAGCCGATGATGCCGAACCAGACGACGGGAAGCAGAATATCGATCATGCGAGTGTTCCGCGTTTCTCCAGCTCTATCCTTCGACCGCTTCTTCAGGAACGGACAGCGGACGCGCGGGTCGCTTGTCTTCGGGATGGCGCAACGCGTCTTCGACCGGCAGCGGTCCTTTTCGAAGGAGCTTCAGCAGGTAATAGGAGCCGGCGATGAAGACGAAGAAATAGACGGTACCAAACGCGACGAGCGAAGCGACGACGCTCGGTGCAGCGATCGCCGTCGCAGCTTCTTCCGTGCGCATCAATCCATAGACGACGTAGGGCTGGCGGCCGATCTCCGTCGTGTACCAGCCCGCAAGCACAGCAACGAATCCTGCCGGAGACATCCATGCCCATAACCGCAGCAATGCTTTGCCGTTTGCGAGTCCGCCGGTGCGCCAGCGCACGACAGACCATAGCGCGGTTATCAACATCAGCACGCCGATCCCGACCATTACACGGAATCCGTAGAACACCGGGGCGACAGGCGGGCGCTGATCGGGCGCTACTTCCTTCAAGCCGCTGATCTCGCCATCGGGATCGTGAGTGACGATGAGACTGCCGAGCTTGGGAATGGCGATCTCGTAGCGATTCGTTTCCTGCGTCTCGTCTGGGATCGCGAACAACACGAGTGGCGCACCGCGGCGGGTTTCCCAGTGGCCCTCCATCGCGGCGAGCTTCACGGGCTGATACTCGTGAACCTGAAGGCCGTGCAAATCGCCGACGACGATTTGCAACGGTACGGTGATCGCTGCAAAGGCCGTTGCAAGCTTCAACATCAGCAGTGCGCCTTCGCGATGTCGGTCTTGCAGCAAGTAGACCGCGCTCACGCCGCCGATGACGAAGCACGTCGTGATAAACGCAGCGAGCACCATGTGTGCCAGGCGCGAGGGGAACGACGGATTGAAAATGACGTCCCGCCAGCTCGCGACGTGAAAGACGCCGTCGCGGATTTCGTATCCGCTCGGCGTCTGCATCCAGCTATTCGCAGAAATGATCCAGAACGTCGAAATCAGCGTGCCGAGCGCGACCATGCAGGTGGCCAAGAAGTGCAGCTTCGGCGAAACGCGCCGCCAGCCGAACAGCATGACACCCAGAAAGGTTGCTTCGAG
The DNA here is from genome assembly GCA_036563855.1 of Steroidobacteraceae bacterium. Taxonomy (GTDB): domain Bacteria; phylum Pseudomonadota; class Gammaproteobacteria; order Steroidobacterales; family Steroidobacteraceae; genus Steroidobacter. The sequence goes on from DATCLP010000511.1 coordinate 2,003, forward strand.
AAAGAACGCCGTGAGGACCTCGTAGGACAGCAACGGACCGAGCACGTTGCCGGCGCGCTCGGAAAGTCCGGCCCAGTTGGTGCCGAACTGAAAGCTCATCACGATGCCGGAGACGACGCCTAGCGCGAACGAGACGGCGAAGATCTTGAGCCAGAAGAGGTACAGCTCGCGCCAGAGCGTGCGCTTGCTTCGCAAGTACATGCCGGCGAGAAACGCGAGCCAGCTTGCAAGGCCGATCGTGAACGCCGGGAAGATGATGTGAAAGCTCATCACGAATCCGAACTGGATCCGCGAGAGTAAGACGACATCGTGATCGGCCATGCTTACGATTCTCGATTCGGTGGCGAACGGCCGACAATTGCGGCAAAGACCGACGCCGCGACGAGCGAAGGCTGCTTTCGCGTCTCGCCAACACGTGCGAGTGCTCGGAGGGACTACATCGTGTCGTTCAGAGCGCGTAAGACGCGTAAGAGATGCGCACTGCGCGGACGATGAGCGTGAAGTCGCACGCAGTCGAGCTCACGAGCGCGGTTTACCGGGTTGAGGTGCTGTGCCGTCGAGTGCAGGCGCTGGCCGGCCGAGCCAACGTGCAGAAGGACGCACTGCGCTGACGAACGACGCGAACAAAGCGGCGGCATAGGGGATCGACTGAATCAGCAGAACCGTCGCCCACATCGAAACGTCGGGTCCTTTGAGCTCTTCGGGCAACCCGAGCACGAGTGAGCCGACGCGCACCTGGTGCGTGATCAAGTACGCACACGTAAGGAGCAATACGAGGAACGAAGCTTCCGACCGAGCTGCACCGAAGATGCGCCTCGCCGTGCTATTTCCCTTCGGCGTGCGGTGGAACGGCTCGTTGCGCGTGAACGCGCTCTTCAGAACTGCAACGCCGATCGTATGCGACAGCGCCAATCCGGCAACCGCTGCCGCGATCGTTTGGCGGATGTTCGCGCCGACGCGCGCGATATACAGGTGCGCGAGCTTCACCAACTTGAACGTGAACAAGGTCAGCGGCAACACGGAGAACATGATGAGCGGTGGGTCGATTCGATTCGGTGCCGCGATCATCGCAACCGACCAGACGAGCGCCGCGAGATTGAACAAGAGATTCAACCCATCGGCGAGCCATGGCAACCAGCCGGCAATGAAGTGGTAGCGTTGTCCGCGAGTGAGCCGGCCATCGCGCGGCGATAGGAGCGCGCGTGCGTGCTCGCGCAAGATTTGCATCGCTCCATATGCCCAGCGGAACCGCTGGCGCTTGTAATCGATGAAGCTGTTCGGCATGAGCCCTTTGCCGTAGCTGCGCGGCACATAGTGGGCCTCGAGCTTGTGCTCGAAGATCCGAAGCCCGAGCTCGGCATCCTCGGTAATGCTCCATTCTGCCCAACGGCCGACTTGCTCGAGCGCGGAGCGACGCACGAGCGTCATCGTGCCGTGCTGAATGATGGCGTTACGTTCGTTGCGAGTGACCATCCCGATTTGGAAGAACCCGCGATATTCGGCATAGCAC
>DATCLP010000512.1:0-2492 GCA_036563855.1 Steroidobacteraceae bacterium
GTCCGCCGGGTGCGCCGTTCGTCTCGGCAAGCGCGGCAGCTTCCTTCAGCGAAATCAGCGCCAGCGTGTTGTCGTGCTCGGCCGCGCCGACCTGAAACACGCCGAGGACTTCGAACACCTGAATGCGCGGTTCGATACCGATGCCGGCGATCGCCCCTTCGTCGTCGGCACGGACTGGAACCAGCACCGTCACCTCATCGCCGATGCGCACGTCGAGCGCAAGCGCGATCCCGGACCCGAGCACGATGCCTTGCCGACCGGGCTGCAAGTCGTCCAGACGGCCGACCAGCATGTGAGAGCCGAAGTCCGAAACCTGCGGCTCGAGAGCAGGATCGACGCCCCGGACCGTGGCGGGTTGCATTTCGCGTCCGCGCCCGATCATGCCTTGCAAGTCTAGATACGGCGCGACGCCTAGAACGCCCTCCTCGCTGCGTATTCGATCTGCAAGCGCGGGCCACACCTGCATACGCTCGGGGGAACCTGAAATCGTTGCGTGCGAAGCAAGGCTCAATAGCCGCGAGCGCGTCTCGCGTTCCAGGCCGTTCATGACCGAGATGATGACGATCAGGGCCGCCACGCCGAGACACACGCCGAGCATCGAGACCCAACTGATGAAGGACACGAAGAAACCGCGCCCGCGACTGCGGACGTAGCGCAAGCCGATGAACAGCGGGAGCGGATGAAACATGCGGCGAGCCGGACCCTTCACGCGGTGCAGGGGGCGGCCTGTCTAACCCAGGTGCTTCGTCGGAATCGCACGCTTCTCTCCAGTTGACTCGGGCTCTGCGGCTCAGGCAGGCCGGCAGGCTACACGGCCACCCTCAAACTGTGAACTACGACAACAAATGGCCCCTCCCCGCTTGGCCGTTATGTAATGGCTGCTATAGAGTCTCCCGTACGTTTCACGGCCCTACGCTGGGAGGCCTTTCATGCGGTCCAAGTCATGGATTCTGTGCACGCTGGCGTGCGCTTCGCTCGCCGCCACGATGACCAGTGCCGACGAACTGAGAATGGCGAGCCCGCCGCAACCCTCGGTGGAGCATCCGACGCGCGGTATGTCCATGGAAAAGGTGGAAGCGAAGTTCGGTGCTCCGGTCAATCGCATCCCGGCAGTCGGCGACCCGCCGATCACGCGCTGGGAGTATCCTGGCTTCATCGTTTACTTCGAGCACAATCTCGTCTTGCACAGCGTGATCAAGCCATAAATTCCGCATCCGCTGCGCAGTTTGTAGAAAAAGGCCGGGTACTGCCCGGCCTTTTTCGTATACCCACTCCTTGCGAGCCGCGTATCCACACCCCATTGAGCCTGCTAACCTTGCGCACCGCTTCGGGGTCACGCCGGTGACGTTCCGAGCGGCGTGTATTTGTCTCGACGTCTAGTTTGTGAATGCCCAATCTCGCTGAACCGCTCCTACCCAGCAAGGCGCAGATGCATGTGCGCTGGGGTCAGCTTTACGGCTCGGCCATGTCTTTGTGGCTGGCTGAGGCCGCACGGCGCGCTTCCGCACCGCTGCTCGTCGTCGCTGCGGACGCGCGACAAGCCGCTCAATTCCAAGATGAGCTGCGGTTTTATTGCGGTCCTGATCTCTACATCGAGTTGTTCCCGGACTGGGAAACGCTGCCCTACGACCTGTTCTCGCCGCATCCCGACATCGTCTCTCAACGTCTTCGGATGCTGTCGATGCTGCCGCAGCTCACCAAGGGCATCGTCATCGTCGACCTCGAAACGCTGCTGCAAAGGCTTGCACCGCAAAGCTACATCGACGCGCACGCGTTCGATTTGACTGTCGGCACGACGCTCGATATCGAACGATTCCGCAGCCGATTGACGGGTGCGGGCTACGTCGCCAGCTCGCAAGTCATGGCGCCCGGCGAGTTCGCCGTCCGGGGTTCGCTGATCGATCTGTTTCCGATGGGCAGCGAGACGCCTTTTCGCATCGATCTGTTCGATCAGGACGTGGAGAGCATCCGGATCTTCGATCCGGAAACACAGCGCTCGGGCGACAAGGTGTCGCGGCTGCGCCTGCTTCCCGCGCGCGAGTTCCCGCTCACCGCCGAGAGCATCCAGGCGTTCAAGCGGCGCTTCAGGAATCGTTTTCCCGGCGATCTCACACGCATGCCGGTGTACCAGAACATCGCGGAAGGCGCACCGCCGGCCGGCATCGAGTACTACTTGCCCTTGTTCTTCGACAGTACGGCGACGCTGTTCGACTACTTGCCGAAAAATGCACTCATCGCCGCGGATGCAGACATCGAAGTGCTTGCTTCCCAAGCCTTTGCGGAGATCGAAGCACGATACGACCAACGCGGCCATGATGCGACTCGCCCGATTCTCACGCCCGCCGAGGTGTTCACGCCGGTCTCGGAGCTCACCGAACGGCTCGAGCAGTTCCGCCGGATCGACCTCTCACGTACCGAGCTCGATCCGCTGACGCAAACGGTGCCGTTCCACAACTTCGAAACGAAGCCGCCGCCGCAGCTGCGTATCGATC
>DATCLP010000513.1:0-8822 GCA_036563855.1 Steroidobacteraceae bacterium
GATGATGAGCGGTTTCGATCGCTACTATCAGATCGTGCGCTGTTTCCGCGACGAGGATCTGCGGGCCGATCGCCAACCCGAGTTCACGCAGCTCGATATCGAGACCTCGTTCATGACCGAGGCCCAGATCACGGGTCTGATGGAAGATCTCGTGCGCTACTTGTTCAAGCAAGTGCTCGACGACGACTTGCCGAATCCGTTTCCGCGCCTGACCTATGCAGAAGCGATGCAGCGATACGGCTCCGACAAGCCGGACTTGCGCATTCCGCTCGAGCTCGTGGACGTCGCGGATCTCGTGAAGGATTGCGAATTCAAGGTGTTCGCGGGTCCTGCCGCCGATCCGGACGGTCGCGTCGCGGCGCTGCGTGTGCCCGAAGGCGGTGCGCGCATGACGCGCAAAGAGATCGACGATTGCACGGCATTCGTCGGCCGCTACGGTGCCAAAGGCCTTGCGTACATCAAAGTCAACGAAAAGGCGAAGGGACGCGAGGGCTTGCAGTCGCCGATTCTCAAGTTCCTCACCGATGAGGCCATCAACGGCATTCTCGAGCGCACCGGAGCAGTGGACGGCGATTTGATTTTCTTCGGCGCCGATAAGGCGAAGGTCGTGAACGATTCGCTCGGTGCGTTGCGGCTGAAGGTCGGTCATGACCTCGGCATGGTTCAGACCGGCTGGCGCCCGTTGTGGGTGGTGAACTTCCCGATGTTCGAGTACGACCCGGCCGAGAAGCGTTGGGTCGCGATGCATCACCCGTTCACGGCACCGCGCGACCCGGATCCCGCCGTGCTCACGGCCGATCCGAAGAACGCGGTCAGTCAAGGCTACGACATGGTCTTGAACGGCTCCGAAATCGGCGGCGGGTCGATTCGTATTCATCGCGCCGAAATGCAGTCCGCGGTCTTCGATCTGCTCGGCATCGGGCCCGAAGAACAACAACGTAAGTTCGGCTTCCTGCTCGAGGCACTGAAGTACGGCGCACCTCCGCACGGCGGCATCGCCTTCGGTCTGGATCGACTCGTGATGCTCATGGCGGGCGCCGACAGCATTCGCGACGTGATCGCATTCCCGAAGACCCAAACGGCCGCCTGCTTGCTCACCGACGCCCCGGCGCCGGTGAGCGAAGAGCAGCTGAAGGAGTTGCACATCCGGGTGAGGTTGCCGGTGAAGGCTGAATAAGGGCTCGGGGCGTAGGGCTTGGGGAAGAGCCGTACGCAGCAGGCGGATGCGATTCCCTCCCATTGAGAGCCGAGCACCAAATGGGTGAGGGGAGGTTGCGCTGCAGATGTGCACACGCCTGCGCTCGTGTGAGTTCGCGAATACTGTCCTCATAGGAGGATAGTCTCTTGCCCGAGCCCCAAGCCCCGCGCCCCGAGCCCCTCGTCATCCTTGTGCACGGCCTCTGGATGTCGGGGTTTCAGCTCGGCGTCCTGAAGCGCCACATCCAAGCGCTCTCCTCATTTCGTGTCGTCGCGTTTTCGTATCCGACCGTCAAGGGCACGATGGCGGATCATGTCCGCGATCTCATCGATTTCGCGCGCGCGCAGCAAACGGACGAGCTGCATTTCGTCGGACACAGCCTGGGAAGTCTGGTCATCCTGCGCGCGCTCGAAGTGACGAACGATCTTCCGCCAGGTCGAGCGGTGTTGCTCGGGCCGCCGTGTCAGGGAAGTCGAGCGGCGCAAGGCGTTGCGAGGTTGCCGTTCGGTCGAGCGATTCTCGGCAACGCTATTTGCGAAGAGTGCATCGAATGCTCGCCGCGCACGTGGTCCGGCCGCCGCGAGGTCGGCATCATCGCCGGCTCATTACGGTTCGGATTGGGCAGGCTCTTCGCCGACCTCGCCGACGATCACGACGGCACGGTCATGGTGGAAGAAACGAAGCTCCCCGGCGCAAAAGACCACATCGTGCTCCATACATCGCATACGGCGATGTTGTTTTCGCGGGAAGTTGCGCAGCAGACGGTCCATTTTCTGTTGCACGGAGAGTTTCGGCGCTGAGCGTGCTCAGCGCCGGGGCCGAAGGCTGAAGGAGAGGCGCTGCGCGCCAATAAATCCCGCCGACCAGAGCCAGCGAACGGAGGAGACCTGGCTGTACTCGCACGGAGCGTTCGCTTGCCTCACGTTCACCTGCGACCTTAACGTGCACGCATGCCCCGGACGTGCAGGGCCTGTTGCACAGGTCAGGCCTAGCGCCTCGCGCGTTCTTCCTTCAGCCTACAGCCTTCAGCCTTCAGTCTGAGACTAGTTTCTTCAACTCGTACAGCTTCTCCAGCGCCGCTCTCGGCGTCAGCGAATCCGGATCGATGTCGCGCAACGCTTGCACGGCGGGATGTTCTTCGGGTTGCTCGCTAGGAAGCTCCAATGCCAGTTCCTGTTGCGGACGCGGTGCGTGCGCTTCTGCAGAGCGGCGCTCGAGCTCGTGCAAGTACTTCTTCGCGGCCGCGATGACTTTCGGCGGAACGCCTGCGAGTGCGGCGACCTGCAGACCGTAGCTTTGATTCGCCGGTCCGGGTTTCACGGTGTGCAAGAAGATCAATTTGTCGCCGTGCTCCGTCGCATCGAGATGCACGTTGGCGCAGCCTTCGAGCTCGTTCGCGAGCGAGGTGAGCTCGAAATAGTGCGTCGCGAACAGCGTGAATGCGCGAATGTTGCGAGCGATGTGCTGTGCGCACGCCCAGGCGAGCGAGAGACCGTCGTACGTGCTCGTGCCGCGCCCAATCTCATCCATCAGCACCAAGCTGTGCTCGGTGGCGTTGTTCAGAATGTTGGCGGCCTCGGTCATCTCGAGCATGAACGTCGAGCGTCCGCCGGCCAGATCGTCGCTTGCGCCGATGCGCGTGAACACGCGGTCGATCGGTCCGATGCGCGCTGCACTGGCAGGCACGTAGCTGCCCATGCGCGCGAGAATGACGATGAGCGCCGTTTGCCGCATGAACGTCGATTTGCCGCCCATGTTCGGACCGGTGATGACCAGCATGCGGCGCTTCGAATCGAGCGTGAGGTCGTTCGGCACGAACGGCTGATCGATGAACCGCTCGACGACGGGGTGGCGGCCGGCGGTGATTTCGATCACCGGTTCGTCGGTGAGCTGCGGCGACGTGTAGCGTAAGCTCACTGCGCGCTCGGCGAGATTCGCAAGCACATCCAGCTCGGCAAGCGCTGCTGCTGATGCTTGGAGCATCGCAAGACGTTCGATCAGTTTATCGAGCAACTCATCGTACAGCTGCTTCTCGCGCGCCAGCGCACGATCGCGCGCGCCGAGCACTTTGTCCTCGAACTCCTTGAGCTCCGGCGTGATGTAGCGCTCTGCGTTCCTGATGGTTTGCCGGCGGTGATAGTCGGGCGGTACTTTGTCGGCCAGGCTTCGATTGATTTCGATGTAGTAGCCCTGCACGCGGTTGTAGCCGAGCCGCAGATTGGCGATGCCCGTGCGTGCTCGCTCGCGGGCTTCGAGATCGAGCAAATACTGATCGCTGTGCTCGCTGATCTGTTTGAGCTTATCGAGATCTGCGTCGTAGCCCGGACGAATCACGCCGCCGTCTCGCAGGAACTGCGGCGGAGAATCGACGATCGCACGCGAGAGCAGGTCGTGCAGGTCGGGATACGTCCCGATGTTGCGGCACAACTCCGTCAATCGCGGCGCATCGACATCGCGCAGCAACTCTTGCAGCTCCGGAAGCTTGCCGAACGCATCGCGCAGTTGTGCAAGATCTCGCGGGCGCGCGCTTTTCAATGCAACGCGCGCAAGCGCGCGCTCGATGTCGCCGACGTGTCGCAACAAGTCGTGGACCGGTTCGTAGAGCGCTCGATCGATGAGCGTACCGATCGCGTTCAGTCGCAGCTCGATCGTGCGTCGATCGCGCAGCGGACGATGCAGCCAACGGCGTAATTCGCGTCCGCCCATCGCGGTTGCCGTCTGATCGAGCACGGCGGCCACGGTGCACTCCGGACGATCCGCGAGGCTGACATCGAGCTCGAGATTGCGGCGCGTCGCGGGGTCGAGCAGCACGGCGTCGCTTCGTTGCTCGACGCGCACCGAGCGTACGTGCGGTAGCGCGGCCTTCTGCGTGTCGCGCACGTACTGGAGCAGGCAGCCGGCGGCGCACACCGCGAGCGGATGGTTCTCGCAACCGAATCCGGTGAGATCTCGCGTTCCGAATTGTTCGCACAGAAGACGCGTGCACGTCTCGCGATCGAAATGCCACACGGGCCGCTCGCGCGTGTAGATCGTGGCGGCGAGCGGCTTCGATTGTTCGGGAATCAAGAGCTCTGCCGGACGCAGACGTTCGAGCTCCGCGTACAGCGCTTCTTCGCCTTCGACTTCGATGACGTTGAATCGCCCACTCGACAGCTCGAGCCATGCAAGGCCGAATCGCGAACGTTCGCCGTACAGCGCTGCCAGCAGCGTATCGCGTCGATCCTCGAGGAATGCATCGTCGGTGACCGTGCCCGGCGTGACGACCCGTACGACCTGGCGTTCGACGGGACCTTTGGATTTCGACGGATCGCCGATTTGCTCGCAGATCGCAACGGATTCGCCTTTACGGACGAGCCGCGCCAAGTAGCTTTCCGCGCTGTGATACGGCACGCCCGCCATCGGAATCGGCTGACCGTTCGATTGCCCGCGCGACGTCAGCGTGATGTCGAGCAACCGAGCTGCGCGCTTCGCATCCTCGTAGAACAGCTCGTAGAAATCGCCCATGCGATAGAAGAGCAGCACGTCGGGGTACTGCGCTTTCAAGCGCAGGTACTGCTGCATGACCGGTGTGTGGCCTTCGAGCGCGGCGGACATTGCTGAGGCTGTAAGCTGTACGGTGTGACTGTGGCGAACGGCACGCGCCGCCTTTCTTGCTACGGCCTACAGACTACAGCCTAACGCCTGATTTCGCGCGACTTGACGCGCAACGCGCACGGCTCTATGGGAGACGCATGAACTCGGATGCAGAACTGCTCGCCCTGAGTGAGCGAGTCGGTGCGTATCTACGCGATCGTCAGGCGATGCTCGTTACGGCCGAGTCGTGCACGGGGGGCTGGATCGGGAAGGTGTTGACGGACGTCGCCGGGAGCTCGATCTGGTATCGAGGCGGCGTCGTGTCCTATAGCAATGCGCTCAAGGAGTCGCTGCTTGGCGTTGCACGAGAGACTCTGCTGACGCAGGGTGCCGTCAGCGAGGCAATTGCGCGCGAAATGGCATCTGGCGCCCTCGAGCGTCTCGGTGGCGATATCGCCGTCGCCGTGACGGGAATCGCCGGCCCGGACGGCGGCACGAAAGAAAAGCCCGTCGGTACTGTTTGGTTCGGATGGGCGTGGCGGAGCGGCAATGCGCGAGATGTACGGACCGCTCACGCGCTGTTTTCCGGTACTCGCGAAGCGATCAGGCGTGCGACGGTGCAACGCGCGCTCTCGGAAATCCTGCGCATCGACCTCAAGTGAACGAGCGGTCCGCAACACGTCGTCTCTTCTTCGCGCTGTGGCCGAGCGATGACTTGCGCGAACAAATCGCACGAGCCGTCGAACCGTTGTTGGCCGGGCGGCGGGCGAGACCGATCCCCGCAGCGAATCTCCACATGACGCTCGCGTTTCTCGGTTCGGTGCTGGAGACGAAGCTCCCGGATGTCATGGCGGCGGCGCGCGAGGTCACCGGCGCGCCTTTCGTCTTGCGACTGGACCGCGCGGAGAGCTGGCGTCGTGCGCAGGTCGCTTGGTTACCCGTCGATCCGATGCCGCCGGCATTGAGCGCGTTGGTCGAGCGCTTGCGATTCAGTCTCTTGGCGAGAGAACTCGAAGTAGACCGAAAAGATTTCCGCGCGCACGTGACGATTGCGCGCAATTGGCGGGATCGTCCGCTCGATGCGCGGATCGGACCGTTCGAGTGGCGTGTTCGCGAATTCGCGCTCGTTCAGTCGAAAACCGATCCGCGCGGGTCCGAGTATTTCGTTCTCGAGCGCTGGCCGCTACGCGAAGGCAGCGCATAACTCGCCGAACGCCCGCTTTTGCGTGGGTTCGTGCGCGAGTTCGTGTGAAATAATGGTTGATATCTCGTCGCTGTACCTTTATACAGTACATGTGGCGCGCCGCACCACCAGTCTGATGGGGCGACCCTCAGGCTCAACCTCTGATTCGGGGCTATCCAAATGGAAGAAAACCGCAAAAAGGCGCTTTCCGCCGCGCTCAGTCAGATCGAGAAGCAGTTCGGCAAAGGCTCGGTCATGCGCTTGGGCGATGCCAGCGCCCAATATGACGTCGAAACCATTTCGACCGGCTCGCTCGGTTTGGACATCGCGCTTGGCGTCGGCGGGTTGCCGCGCGGACGTATCGTCGAGATCTACGGGCCGGAATCCTCGGGTAAGACGACGCTCACGCTGCAAGTCATTGCCGAAGCCCAGCGCGCGGGCGGTACGGCGGCGTTCGTCGATGCAGAGCATGCGCTCGATCCGGTGTACGCCGAAAAGCTCGGCGTGAACGTCCAGGATCTGCTCGTCTCGCAGCCGGATACCGGCGAGCAGGCGCTCGAAATCACGGACATGCTTGTCCGCTCGGGCGCGGTGGATGTCATCGTCGTCGACTCCGTCGCCGCATTGACGCCGAAGGCCGAGATCGAGGGCGAGATGGGCGATGCCCACGTAGGCTTGCAGGCCCGGCTCATGTCGCAGGCGCTGCGCAAGCTGACCGGCAACATCAAGCGCTCGAACGCGGTCGTGATCTTCATCAACCAGATCCGCATGAAGATCGGCGTGATGTTCGGCAATCCGGAGACGACGACCGGCGGTAACGCGCTCAAGTTCTATGCGTCCGTCCGCCTCGACATCCGCCGCATCGGCGCTCTGAAGAGCGGCGACGAGGTCATCGGCAATCAGACCCGCGTCAAAGTGGTCAAGAACAAGGTTGCGCCGCCGTTCCGCGAGGCCGAGTTCGAGATCATGTACGGCGCCGGCATCTCCAGGGCCGGCGAAATCATCGACATCGGCGTGCAGCAAGGACTGATCGAGAAATCCGGCTCCTGGTACGCCTACAACGGCGAGCGTATCGGGCAGGGCAAGGAAAACGCTCGTGCGTTCCTCGAGCAGCATCGGGAAATCGCCGATGAGATCGAGGCGAAGATTCGCGAGAAGCTCCTGCCCAAGAAGGGCGAGGCGGTGAAGGGCGAAGCGGTCTAAGGCCAAACCGAACCCGGCGGCCGAGCGCCAGAGGATAGCCTCGGCCGTCGCTCCAGCCCTCCGTCTGGCTCCACCGTGAGCGTCCATCCCGTGAGCGTCGAGAACGAGCAAGACGGCCGCAAACGAGTCGGTTCAGGGCAAGCCGACAAGCGCGGCACGGCGTCGAAGACGCAGATTGCAGCCCTGCGCCTGCTCGCACGACGCGAGCATTCGGTCCGAGAGCTCAAGCGGAAGCTCCAGGCAAAGGGACACGCGGCCGAGGAGGTGGAGCGTGTCGTTGCCCAGCTCGGCGCCAAGAAACTCGTTTCCGACGAGCGTTTCGCCGAGGCGTATGTCGCGCATCATGCACGCAAAGGGCAGGGCCCCGTCCGGATTCGGGCCGAGTTGCGCCAGCAGGGCGCAGCGGACGAGGCGATCGAGGCGGCGTTGGCCCGTTCCGAGGTCGATTGGACCGCACTGGCCATCGAAACCCGCCGACGCAAGTTCGGCGAGCGCCCGCCGCGGGAGGCGGCCGAGCGTGCAAAGCAGGCCCGGTTCCTTCAATATCGCGGCTTTAGTAACGAGCAGATCCGCGCTGCGCTCAGCGGAAGGAATGATTCCGCGTCCGGCGTCGAGCCGGGTGCGGAGCTGGACGATCCGGAGTGGTCGGCCTGATCCCCTTCGGGGCTTGCGTCCGCCGGATCGGGCTCCAGCTTGCAGATTGCAGCGTAGGAACGCTGCCAGTGATGCGGAATCGTAAGTAGTCGTTTGCCTTCCCTATGACGTCTCCGAAACGCCTCTCGAGCGCGGCGTTGCGCTCATTGTTTCTGCAATTTTTCGCCGAGCGCGGTCACCAGATCGTGCCTTCGAGCTCCCTAGTACCGGCAAACGACCCGACGCTGCTGTTCACCAACGCCGGGATGGTGCAGTTCAAAGACGTCTTCCTCGGCAAGGACAAGCGTAGTTACACCCGTGCAGCGAGCGCGCAGCGGTGCGTGCGCGCAGGCGGTAAGCACAACGATCTCGAGAACGTTGGCTACACGGCGCGCCACCACACGTTCTTCGAGATGCTCGGCAACTTCAGCTTCGGCGATTACTTCAAGAAAGACGCGATCCGTTTCGCGTGGGATTTCGTCACCGGGCGCGAGTGGCTCGGGATCTCGCCCGACCGGCTGATGGTCACCGTCTATCACACGGACGACGAGGCCTACGACGTTTGGCACAAGGACATCGGCCTTTCTCCGGATCGCATCGTGCGCATCGGGGACAAACCGGGCGGCGGCTCGGACAACTTTTGGCAGATGGGCGACACTGGTCCGTGCGGTCCGTGCACCGAGATCTTTTACGACCACGGCCCCGGCATTCCCGGAGGACCTCCCGGCTCTGCCGATGCCGATGGCGATCGTTGGATCGAGATCTGGAATCTCGTTTTCATGCAGTTCGACCGGTCCGCGGACGGTGTGCTCACGCCGTTGCCGAAGCCTTCCGTCGACACTGGCATGGGACTCGAGCGCACCGCGGCCGTCTTGCAGGGCGTGCATTCGAACTATGAGATCGATCTCTTCGTCAATCTCATCAAGGCGGCTGCGAGCGCGACTCGCACGAACGATCTCACGTCCAGCTCGCTGCGCGTCATTGCCGACCACATTCGCGCGTGCGCGTTCTTGATCGCGGACGGCGTTTTGC
>DATCLP010000514.1:0-7275 GCA_036563855.1 Steroidobacteraceae bacterium
AAGACGGCGACTCGACCGGTTCGTGCAGCGAAACGATGCGAGTACACGGCGCACCGGGTGCAGGTCGATACCCGCGCGCACCTGCGCCGCGTGTCAGGACGAGTTTCACGACACCCGCCGATCGAGAACCGCACACGCGATCGATCTCGGCTCTGAGCACATCATCGCCGGGATAATCGATGCCGAGCTTACTGCAACCTTGTGCGAGCCTACGCAGATGCGCATCGAGGAAGCGGACTTTCCCCCACGCAAGCAACATCGTCTCGAACAAGCCGTCGCCGTATGCCAGGCCGCGATCGTGCACGGCGACCGCATGCGCAGGATCTTTGCACTCCTGGCCGTTGACGAGCACTGACAGCATCGCGGCACTCTCAATCGAAGGCGCGCAGAACGCCGCGCGCCTTGGCGCGGGATTCTTCGAGCTCGCGCTCCGGCACCGAGTCCGCGACGATTCCCGCTCCTGCTCGCAGCTCGAATTCGCCGTCCTGCAACTCTACCGATCGGATCAGGATGTTGAAGTCCATACTGCCGTCGCGATTCACATAACCGAGCGAGCCCGTGTAGGCGCCCCGAGCAGTGTCCTCCAACTCGGCGATCACTTCCATACAACGCACCTTGGGGCAACCGGTGATCGTGCCTCCGGGGAACACCGCGCCCAAGGCTCGACCGGGCCCTATACCGCTGCGAAGCCGGCCTCGCACGTTCGAAACGATGTGGTGGACGTGCGCGTAGGTTTCGATCGTCATGTATTCGTCCACTTCGACCGTACCTGCCTCGCATACTCGCCCAAGGTCGTTGCGCTCGAGATCGATCAGCATCACGTGTTCGGCGCGTTCCTTCGGGTGTGCCCGCAACTCGGCGATGAGCGCGCGATCGGCCTCGGCAGTTCCACCGCGGGGACGGGTCCCTGCGATCGGTCGCGTCGAAATCCAGCCGTCATCGATGCGAACCAGCCGTTCCGGCGATGAGCTCACGATCGCCCAGTCGTCGAAGGCCATGAGCGCACAGAACGGCCCTGGATTCGTGCGTCGCAAGCGACGATAGACGTCGTGCGGTCGCACTCCGGCAATCAAGCGGCCGCACCATGCACGCGAAAGATTGGCCTGATAGATGTCTCCGCGTGCGATGTAATCGAGTGCGCTCTTCACCGCGCCAAGAAAACACTCCGGCGGATCTTCGCGAATCGATCCGGCGAGCAACGAACCAGTCAAGAATTCTGGCTCCGATACGCTTGCGATGTCGCGCACGATGTCATCGACCAGCGGAGCGAACTGCGTTTCCGCCACGATCCACGCCTGCCCCGTTCCGTGCTCGCGCACGACCGCCGCAGGAATTCTGACAGCCGACGCAATAACGTCTCTCTTGGGCTTGTGCAGTTTCAGGCGCGACTCGATCTGAGCTGCGAGCTCGTAGCCCAGATACACCAGCCAACCGCCGCGAAAAGGCAGCTCGCAATTGGTGGCAGACGATTCGCGCAGCGCGCCCCACCAACGATCCAATCCCGTCAGAAAATTATTCGAGCCTTGCGCGGCGAACGGTCCGCGCAGCGTGCCATCGGTGTGAAGCGTGAGCGCCTCCTGCGGAAAGGCGAACAGGATGTCGAAACGGCCGAGCGAAGTGCCCGATGCTGCGCTTTCGAAGAATGCGCAATATCTCTCAGGGTGTGCTGCGTGCAGCGCGAGCATCGTCGACGGCTCGACGCGAACCGGACGAACCACGAGGGCGTTCATGATCGCTGCAGCACGCATCGCTTGCGGAAAAATGGAGGAACTAGGGGCAATCGCATCGCCGATCCCCCGGCAGCTTCACACGATCAGAACACGCTCTTCGCGACTTAGTCGAGCACGCGGAAGATCAAGGTGCCGTTCGTACCGCCGAAACCGAACGAATTCGAAAGGGCCACTTTGATCGGCATCTCGCGCGCGGTGTGGGGCACGTAATCGAGATCGCAGCCCTCGCCCGGCTCATCGAGGTTGATCGTCGGCGGCGCAACTTGGTCGCGAATCGCCAGAATCGAGAAGATCGCCTCGACGACACCGGCAGCGCCGAGCAAGTGACCGGTCATCGATTTGGTGGAGCTGACTGCGAGCTTGTAGGCGTGGTCGCCGAAGCATCGCTTGATCGCCGTCGTCTCGGCGCGGTCGCCGAGCTCCGTCGATGTCGCGTGCGCATTGATGTACTGGACATCCTCGGGATTGAGCTGCGCGTCCTTGAGCGCATTGGCCATCGCCAAACGTGCTCCCTCGCCATCTTCGGGCGGTGCCGTGATGTGGTAGGCGTCGCCGCTCATGCCGAAACCCGCGAGCTCGGCGTAGATGCGGGCACCGCGCTTCTTCGCGTGCTCGTATTCCTCGAGCAGCACCGCACCGGCGCCGTCGGACAGTACGAAACCGTCGCGGTCCTTGTCCCAAGGCCGGCTTGCCTTCTGCGGCTCGTCGTTACGGGTCGACAGCGCTCGCGCTTGCGAGAAGCTGCCGAGCCCCAGCGGCGTCGTCGCCATTTCGCCGCCGCCCGCCACCATGACGTCGGCATCGCCGTATTGAATCAATCGCGCTGCCAGCCCGATGGCGTGCGTCGACGTCGTGCAGGCCGTAACCGTCGCAATGTTCGGACCCGTGAGCTTGAAATGAATCGACACGTGACCCGAGATCATATTGATGATGCTGCCTGGAACGAAGAACGGAGAAATGCGCTTCGGGCTGCGCGTCTCCATGTACTTCGCATGATTCGCCTCGATCGTGTCGAGGCCGCCGATGCCCGCGCCCATTGCAACGCCGATGCGCGCAGAATTCTCAGGCGTGATCTCGATCCCCGAGTCCTTGATTGCATCGGCTGCGGCAGCAAAGCCGTAATGCATGAAGGGATCCATCTTCCGCAGCTCCTTCGCGGGCAGATAGTCCTCCGCATTGAATCCCGCGACCGCGCCGCCGAACCGCGACGGAAACGCGCTCACATCGAAACGAGTGATAGGTCCGATGCCGCTTCGACCGGCAAGCACGTTCTCCCAAGCGCTCGCGATCGAGCTGCCGACGGGCGAGACGATACCCAGGCCTGTGATGACGACGCGTCGCTTGGCCAATCGCTTAACCTCGGGGGATCAACTATCGGAAAGTGGGATACGGATTGTCGCGGGTTGGGATGCCTTCCTTGGCAGACGCCACCAGCGGGTCGTCGAAACCGGATCAGCCCTGGTTACGACGCTCGGTGATGTAATCGATCGCCTGCTGAACGGTCGTGATCTTCTCGGCATCCTCGTCCGGGATCTCGGTTTCGAACTCTTCTTCGAGCGCCATCACGAGCTCGACGGTGTCGAGCGAATCGGCGCCCAGATCGTCCACGAAGGAGGCGTCGTTCGTGACTTCTTCTTCTTTGACCCCCAATTGCTCCGCAACGATCGCCTTAACCTGCTGTTCGATACTGCTCATTGGTATACGAGTCCTCTGTGAGACTGCTTGAACCCTTCACACTACTGCCCGCATCGTCGATGTGGACAGTCCGAGGGGGGCGTATTCTATGTTAAGACCTTGAACGAACCAACATTTCCGAAAAAGTCCTGCATACCTGATGTGCGGCATTTGCGCATCAGTTGCAATCCCTTGAGACAGCTAGACCATGTACATACCGCCGTTGACGTGCAAGGTTTCTCCTGTGATGTAGCTGGCATGCGGCGATGCCAAAAACGCGACAGCATGCGCTACATCCTCGACCGTACCTAGTCGCCCCAACGCAACTTGTTGGATGAGCTGCTGCTGCTGCTCGGCGGGGAGCTGGGCCGTCATGTCGGTCGAGATGAACCCCGGCGCGACCACATTCACCGTAATGCCGCGGGAGCCGACTTCGCGTGCGAGCGACTTCGAGAAGCCGATCATGCCTGCCTTCGCCGCCGCATAGTTCGTCTGCCCGGCGTTGCCCATCACACCCACGATCGAAGCGATGTTGATGATGCGTCCACGGCGGGCCTTCATCATGCCGCGCAGGACGGCCTTCGACATGCGATAGACCGACGTCAGATTCGTATTGATGATCTCGTCCCACTCCTCGGGCTTCATGCGTAAGAGCAAATTGTCGCGCGTGATGCCCGCGTTGTTGACGAGGATCGACGGGTTGCCCTCGTGCTTCTCCAGATCGGCAAGCAACGCATCGACCGATTCCTGCGAGGCGACGTTCAGCACCGCGCCCCGGCCCTTCAATCCCGCCTCGGCCAGCGTCTGCGTAATGCCCTGAGCGCCTGCTTCGCTCGTCGCGGTACCGACGACAGTTGCACCGCGGCGCGCAAGCTCGAGCGCGATCGCGCGGCCGATACCGCGTGAAGCGCCCGTAACGAGCGCGATGTCCTGACTCAACTCCAAGTTGTCGCTCATGACTTCACCTGCACGCCGACAATGCCTGCTCCAAAGATTCCGGGTCCTCGATCGCCAGCATGGCAATCTCGCGATTCTTCTCGATACGTCGATTGAGGCCTGTGAGAACGCGACCCGGTCCGCACTCCACGAAGACGCGAATGCCGCTCGCGAGCATGGCTTGAATGGTTTCCGTCCAGCGCACGGGTTTCACGATTTGTTCGACGAGCGCTGCGCGGATCTCTTCGGGACCGCCGTGCTTACGCAAATCGACCGTGTAGATATCCCTAACCTGCGGGGTACGAAACTCTGCTGCGGCGAGCGCCTCGCGCATGCGATCCGCCGCCGGTTGCATGAGCGGCGTATGCACAGGAACGCTCAGCGGCAATTTGATGGCGCGCTTGGCGCCCCGCGCCTGACAGGCTGCGATGGCCCGCTCCACGGCCGCCGCCATGCCCGCAATCACGACCTGCCCTGGGGAGTTGTAGTTTGCAGCCTGTACCAGTTCCCCGCCCGCCGCTTCGCGGCAGGCGGCTTCGACTTCCGCATCGTCGATTCCCAGGATCGCGGCAACGGCCCCCTGGCCTTGCGGGACGGCCTCCTGCATGGCCTGGCCTCTGAAACGGACGAGCCCGACCGCTGTCTTGAAATCGACGGCATCGGCGGCGACGAGGGCCGAGTACTCGCCCAGGCTATGACCCGCCATGGCGGCGGGCATCGGCCCCCCGTGCTTGCGCCAGACGCGCCAGGTGGCGACGCCGGCGGCCAGCATCAAGGGTTGGGTCCGCTCCGTCTGGGCCATCGCCTCTTCCGGGCCCTCCTGGGCGAGTTTCCATAAGTCGTACCCGAGCACCTCTGAGGCCTCGGCGAACGTTTCCGTCACAATCGGCTCGGCGGCAGCCAGCTTTGCCAGCATGCCGACCGATTGCGAACCTTGACCCGGGAAGACGACTGCAAAGGGGACTGGCATCGTTGTGGTTGTCCTGCAAAAAGGCGCGCGATTATAGCGGCCGTGCTTTTCCGGGCCACAGGCGCCGCGCGAACTCGACCCCGAGCCCCGCAATCAGGCCGCCGACCGCCCCGTATAGGTGCGCATCCACGACGACTGGGATCTCGCCTGCCATCGACGAGGTGCCGAACCACTGCTCCCATGTGAGCTTACCGGCAAGAAGCGCACTCAGCAGGAAGGCAAAGAGCTTCGATTGGGTCCGCCACCACGCCACAGCGCCTGCGGCCAACGCCCCGTGCAGCACGCCCGATAGGCCCACATACCAAGCGAGCTCGGGGTCGTTCCAGAGGAAGCCGATGTCGATCACTGCGGCGCTCGCCAGGCCGATCCCGAGCCATGCCGCCGGCGAATACTGTCGGGGAAACAGGACGGCAATGACGAGCAGACCCGCCAGATTCAGCGCCATGTGACGCCCCGACAGATGTACCAAATGGGCGGTCAAGAGCCGCCAATACTCCCCAGCCTCCACCACGGCCGTGCGCTCGTACCGCAACACGTGCTCAACCTGCGAGCCACCCATCCCGAGCAGAACCACCGCTGCGCCGACAAGTCCAAGCAGCCACATTCCCCCGGCCGCACGCACCGCGCCGTCCCCAATGTGTGTTCGATTTGCGTCACTCATGGGGTTAGAGTGGCTTTGTTATGATCGGCTGCACATTGCACGCGGGGGCGCTCAGGCGGATCGATACTGAACTGACTGCGAAGGAAACTGAAGCGATGAACATCGGGTCGAGCATACAGAAGATGCGTTCTCCCGGGCGCTGCGAGCAAGGCTTCACACTGATCGAAATCATGGTCGTGGTCGTGATCATCGGGATCCTCGCCGCGCTCGTCGTTCCGAATGTACTCGGACGCGTGGATCAAGCGAACGTCACGAAAGCGAAACACGACATTCAGGCGATCAGCGCCGCCCTCGACCTCTATCGCATGGACAACTTCAAGTACCCGACGACCGATCAAGGTTTAATGGCGTTGGTTCAGCAACCGCCCGACGCCCGCAACTGGCGCGGGCCGTATCTGAAGGGCGGATTGCGCAAGGATCCTTGGAACAACGACTACCGATACGTGTATCCAGGTACGCGGGGTGGCGAGTACGACCTGTATTCGCTCGGCGCCGACAATCAAGAAGGCGGCGAAGGACCCGACGCAGACATCGGTAACTGGTCGATCGAGTGACGGATCGACATGCGCTGAGATGCGCTGCGCTCATGGAATCGCAACCCGAGCGTTTCTACCGGCGACATAGAGTCGAGTTTCGCGGCTTCACGCTCATCGAGATCCTCGTCGTCGTCGTGATCGTTGCCATCATCGCCACGATGATGACCGTATCGGTCAACGTGCTCGGTCGAGACAACGAAGCCGAAGAGCAAGCGCGACGTTTGTGGGCGATCCTTCGCCAAGCGCGCGAAGAAGCGGAACTGCAGGGGTTGAATCTCGGCCTGTGCTTCGCAGAGGGCGAATACGAATTCCTGCGCTTCGATTCGCTCACCAACCTTTGGGTGCCCATCGTCGACGACAGGCTCTACGCAACGCGCAAGCTGCCGGACGATCTGCGCTATCGAATTTGGCTGGACGGTCGCGAGATCGTGCTCAAGCCTCGCCTTCCCGAGCGCGCCGAGATCCGCGAGGACGACGAAGACCAGGGGGACGACGAGGAAACCGATCTTCCGCAAGCGTTGCGCACGATCGATCGATCGCGGCCGCTTCCCGTCCAAGAGAACCCGCCGCAAATCGTCGTGCTGGCGAGCGGCGACATTATGCCGTTCGAGCTGCAGATCGAGCGCGAACGTGCACCTGCGCTGTGGCGCGTCCTTGCCACGCCCGAAAATGATTTGCGCGTCGAGCAACGACGCAGCAGCAGCGATGAATGGCAGATCTTTGCGCAAACGAACCCTCCCCTCGAGGAACGCGAGGCCACGGCAGATG
>DATCLP010000515.1:0-4008 GCA_036563855.1 Steroidobacteraceae bacterium
CATGGTAACTGCTCCGCGCGGGGGCTACATTGTCCCTGCAGCGCATGCCGCCTGGGTCCGAGAAAAGCTGGTGCTGCATGGCCTGATTTCTCATTCGATCGATCGGCCGATTTCCGCAGCGCCCGTGCAGACCTTTCGAGCAACCAAATGGACGCTGGCGCCGACGACATTCGAAGGCCGCACTCAGCTGCAGCTCGAAGGCGAGTGGCACAACGAGAGTCGCGACATCCCGGCAGGAAGCCTTTTCGTCCCGATCGCTCAGCCCGGCTCGACACTGTTGATGACGCTCTTCGAACCGCGTAGCGAAGATTCCTTCGTACGCTGGGGCTTCTTCAACATCGCGTTCGAACGCAAGGAATACATGGAAGCCTACATTGCCGAGCAAGTCGCGGAAGAGATGCTGAAGCGCGACCCCGAAATCAAGCAGGAGTTCGAGCAGCGCCTTGCAACCGATCCCGACTTCGCCAACAACCCCGCCGCCCGTCTCGAGTTTTTCTATCGGAAGCATCCGTCGTGGGACGAAAGGTATGGGCTGTATCCGGTGTACAGGAGCGAAGTCAAGCTCCGCTGAAGCTTCGCTATGAGAATTGAGAATGGAGAATTGAGAATTGGGACGCGCCGTTGGCGCTCGTGATGGGCGCTTTCGGCTTATAACCGCTCGCGGGTGGATTTCACGCTGTCATCCTCTTCCCTGAGATGCTTCACCGGCGTTGCGGCGACCGCCGCAACGCCTCTTGACATCAGTTCAGCCGCGAAGCTGCGCTTCGCTCTTCAATTCTCAATTCTCCATTCTCAATTCTCAATTCCTTCTTTCGAGTGCTTCCGCCTTCGCTTCATCCGCCTCCGCCTCTGCTCGTTTTCCCATGTCGCGATAAATGTCGGCGCGGCGGTAGTAACCGTCGGGCTCGTTCGGTTCGAGTTCGATCGCCTTGGTTGCGTCGTCGAGCGCCTGTTGGCGTTTCTCCATCGACATGTAGATACGAGCGCGATTCAGATACCCGAACGCATCGTTGGGCATGAGCTCGATGTACTTGGTGGCGTCTTCGAGGGCGGCCTGGAACTTTCCGGCGGAATCGTATGCGCGCGAACGCATGAGGTAGAGCTCCGCGCGGGTCGGCGCAGCGTCAATGGCCTTGCGCAGGAGCGGGATGGCGTCGTTCGGCCGGCCGCTGGTCATCGCCTTGTGCGCCTGATTCATCAGGTCATCGACAGGCTTGTCGTTGGCGTCGGCCAGCGATGGCGGACTGATAGCGAGCAAAGCGATCATCGTCAGGACGCTGGCGATCTGGGTACTGAACATGCCGCGATCATCGTGGAACGAAGACATGGTGAACCCCCAAACTTGAAGTGTTGATTCTTCTGGCCCCTCCTGGTTGCGACTAAACGTTCCTCCTGATGAAGTCACGCCCTCATTATGCTCCGGCGGTAGACGGCGCAACAGCGTGACCATGTCAACCGCATTGCGCCAGACGAAGCTCCGACTTGAGCTTGGCCTCGCGATCCTTCAAGCGCCCCCGCTCTTTTGCCGAATAGCCTGAACGAAGCTTGGCGTGCACCTCCTTGAGGCTCTGTGCCAAATGTGCGCAAGTTTCGGCACGTTTGGTCGCGTCGATGCGCGCGGCAGGTTTACGCTTTGGCGCCGGCGGCCGTTCAACGGTGGGCTCGGGGCGAGCTTGCGCCTCATGGATGTTGATCTTGCCGAGGTCGAGCTGCGCGAGATTGGCCGCGCCCCCACAAGGTCGATCCGAGAAGGTCGGTACGCCGTCGATCTCGCACTTGTAGATCGCCGCCGTCTTTGCGGCATCGGCCAAGCCGCAGTAGATCGTTGCTATGAGCGTGGAGATCCAAAGAAGCTGCTTGCGAGAGTGCATGACACGTCCTTGTCGATCGCTGATTGGGGCCGCCAGTTTGGCGCCGCCGCAAATCGCAAAGACGATGAATTACTTTGCGAATCCCCTAGAAATCCCGCGTTGGCGAGTCGACGAATCGCGTGCTGAGCGAGGACACGTAGCTCATGGCGAGCACGGCGCCCCAGAGGACCGAGGAAATCTCGAGAAAGAACTGGGCCCAACCCGATAGGACCGTAGTGCCGAGCAACGGATAGAACAGCAGGCCGAGCGCCGTCATCAACAGCGCAAGCGGACGTGCCCACGGCTGGAACCGATACAGCCCGATCACCGCGGTGACGACGCCGCCGAAGGTGACGAGAAACAGCATGCTGGCCCCGAACAGGGCAATGGCGGGCGGTGGGGGCAGCGCCTCGAAGGCGTCCGCAAGGGGCCTCGGAATCAAGCTCGGAAAGAGTCCGTCGATGAAGCTGCCGACGATTCCGCACGCAACGCTCGTCAACAGAAGCGTACGGAACAACACAACCGACGCAGGCATCAGGCGGCTCGCAGCTCGCGAATGCGCTGGGCTTGATTGCGCAACAGCGGTCCGAAGTTCACGGCGTCGTACAGCGCGTTGAGGGCTGCGAGATCCGGCGATCGGCGGCGTAATGCCTCTAGATCGACGTCGAGCGGGATATTGCAGGCGATTTCGGTCAGGCGCCGAGCCAGAAACGCTCGCTCCCGATAATCCCGAAGCTGCGCGCAGATGAAGCCGGCGTTGCGTACCTTCAGCTTGAGAACGCGATCGAGGTTCTCGTAAAGGTGGACCAGCGACTCGAAGTGTTTGAACAGGAGCGACGCGGTCTTACGCCCGATGCCCGGCACGCCCGGAATGTTGTCGACGGCATCGCCCATCAGCGCAAGAAAACAAGGCATGCGCTCCGGCAGCACCCCGAACCGCTCCGGGATCGAGTGATATCCGAAACGCGCATCGGCGATGTAATCCCAATAGTGGTCGCCCGGCCGGATGAGCTGCGCGAGGTCTTTGTCGCGCGTGACGATCGCCACTTGCTTGCCGGCCCTTCGTGCAAGCACGGCCAACGTACCGATGATGTCGTCCGCCTCGAAACGAGGGCTCGCGAACGTTGCGATTCCCAGCGCCTCGCACATCCTTTGGCAAAGCACGAACTGGCGCTTCAGATCCGCAGGCGCCGGCTCGCGGTTCGCCTTGTAAGGCGGGTACAGCTCGTTGCGGAACGATGAAACGACCGTCGCGTCGAAAGCGACGGCCATGTGCGAAGGGCCGACGCGTTCGATGAACTCGCCGATGAAACGGGCAAAGCCGTGCAGCGCATTGACCGGATTGCCGTCGCGGTCCGTCAGCGAAATCGGAACCGTGTGATACGCCCGGAAAATGAAGATCGAGGCGTCGATGAGGTACAGCATGGAGCTAGACGGGCTTGGGGCGCGGGGCTTGGGGCGATGGTGACGAGCTTGGAAGTTCCGCAGCCCTAACGTTACAGCTCAGAGCTTTCAGCGTTTGCTTCATGCGATTTCGACGAAATCTCGCGTCGCTCTCTCCGGCCCTAAGCCCCGAGCCCGGAAAGAGCCTCGCGCCCTAGGCCAGCAGCTTCAGCCTCGCATGCAGCGGGCTCGAGCGCGGAAAGTGCGCGAGCAGGTATTCCATCTGGTCCGCGAGCACGCGGCGGCCCTTCAGATAGATGTATTCGGCATACGTCGGTGTGAACGGCACCGCGATCAATTGCAGACCCGCCTGCTCCGGCGTCTTGGACGCCTTGAGGTTGTTGCACCGGCGGCAAGCCGTGACGACGTTCGTCCAGGTGTCGGTGCCGCCTTGGCTCAGCGGACGGATGTGATCGCGAGACAACTGGCTTGCAGGAAAGCGCTGGCCGCAATACATGCACAAGTGGGCATCGCGCTTGAACAGGGTCTGGTTGTTGAGCGGCGGGACGTAGTCGTGCCGCAAATTGCCTGGATTGTGGGTATGACCGGTCGTCGCGATGATCGAGCTCACCTCGACGACGCTTCGCAGCCCGGTCCTCGCGTTCGTGCCGCCGTAAAGCCGATAAAGCTTGGTGCCGCACGAATAGGCCACCTGGTCCGTGTGGTACAGCCGCACCGCGTCCCGGTAGTCGATCCACTCCAGTGGCATTCCCGA
>DATCLP010000516.1:0-3795 GCA_036563855.1 Steroidobacteraceae bacterium
ACCTTTCCGTGACGCGCCACGAGCGTGACGACGCCGGAAACCTTTCCCTGATCGACGACCTCCTGCATCTTCTCCGGCATCAGCGCGAGCCGCTGGCTCGACATGCCGACGCGCTCGGGCTTTGCGAGCGGCAGATCGTTGCGGGCGCTCGCAACTCCGGTAATAGCGATTGCAACTAAGAGAACGAAACCGCGCGCGAATGCGCCGGTCGAGTTGAAGCGCATTGAAACCCCCTCTTGCTGAATTGGAGCCCCGCCGTATCGGTCGGAGCATTGTTAGGCCAATGAACTGCCGCAAGACGATGCCACCAACTTCGGGCGCACGTCCAGCAGGGAAAGCATTGAAAATGCAGTGCGACGCTGCGGTCTGCGAGGCGAAACACGATGCCCGAAAAAAGTGCGACCGCCCAACGGGCGGTCGCTACAACCTATCGCGAAGCTACGGCGGAACGCAGCTAACGGGACTGCTTCGCCTCCTGGGCGCGAGCGGCCTTCTCTTCCGCCGCACGGGCTCCGGCCAGAATGCCCGGCAACGCATAGTTGCCCTCGTGGCACGCATATTCATAGACGTTCGCGTCCACGCGTGTGAACGGCAGCTCGCCGGTGAAGCTCCTCGTAAAGGCGGCCGGATCCTCGACGGTGAAGCGATAGACGATCTGATCGTCCGACACGCGCGTGAACCGCTCGGTAATGACGGCGTTCTCGGTCGAGCCTCGGAAGCTCTGCTCGGGACGGAAGTTCGTGGTTCTGACGACCAGCGTGTCGCCTTCCCAGTGGCCGATGGAGTCGCCCATCCACTTCTTGATCGTCTTCGGCAGCGGCTTGCCGTTGATCCGGATGATGCGCGCATCGTGCACCATCTCGACCAGGATCATGACGTGACCGGGCGATTGCACGATCTGATAGTAGCTGTTGTACATCGTCGGCAGCATCGGCGGGCCCGACGTCGAACCGAAGCCGAGGATGCACCGCTCGCCGAGGCTGCGCTGCTCGGGACCGTCGGCGCGCCCGGCCAGATCGAAACCGCCTTCTTCGCCTCGCGGCATCTCTTCGGACTGACCGGCGATCGGGAACCCTTCGGGGCCCGTGAATGCCTCGCCCAAGCTACCGCCTCCAAACGCCCGCTCGGCTCTCCGAATGCTTGCTGCGAATTCCGAGCGCCGGTCCGGAATGCGTCCGTCCGGCGGATCGATGATGATGGACGAGCGTTTCTCGCCGTTGATCGTCGCAACGGTCAAACCGCGGTCGGTCCAGAACTGGTTGTAGTTTCCGACTGGCGGTAGCGATGCCGCGGCACCGATCTTCAAGTTCGGGTCCGTCGGCTTGGCGTCGTTCTCGACACGGGCACGGGCCGTGCCCTCGACTTTCGCCACTTCCTCATCTGTATACGTGCGGCGGGTACCAAGCGCCGGTGCACGCTCGAGCGGCGTGGCTGTCGCGTTCGTCCAAACGCCTTGGAAATCCGGCGTACCGTCCGCCAATCGCGGCACGCGGTATTCGGCCGAGGCGCCGGCGCAGAACATGGCCATCGTCAGGCCAGCGCAGCCCAAAAATGCGTTCTTCATGGTCCCACCTTCATCATTTTTGAGAATAAGCGGTACGTAAAAGTCGCAGCGAAACTATAACCCGCATCGGGACTGCGAGTAACGCAACGCAACGTTAAGAGTCGCGCTGCTTGCTTGTGCAAACGTCAAGACGCGGGATTCAACGCTCGCACCGCGACGTTTAATTATTTCTCTCACCCGGTCGGTTCGGCCTCTACGCGCCGCCCTAGAATGGGCCCTCCGAATGCAGCTCTCCTCGAGTAGGCCTTCGTGAACAAGAAAATCCTGCCGATCGCCCTGGTTGCCGTCCTCATCCTCGCCGTGATCGTCTTCTGGTGGCTGCGCCGGGACGGCGATTCGCAAACGGTCGTCCTGTACGGAAATGTCGATCTGCGTCAGGTGGAGCTGCCGTTCAACGACAGCGAACGCATCGCCGAAGTGCTGGTCGAGGAAGGTATGCGTGTACGCGCCGGCCAGGTGCTCGCTCGCTTGGATACCGGCCGGCTGATTCCTCGCGTCCAACAAGCAAGAGCCAAGGTGGCCGCGCAGGCAGAAGCGCTGCGCAAGCTCAAGAACGGAGCGCGACCCGAAGAGATCGCGCAAGCACGTGCGGCGCTCGCTGCCGCGGAAGCCGAAGCCGCCAACGCGAAGAGTCAGTTGGAGCGACTGCAGTCGATTAGCGCCGCATCCCAAGGTCGGGCGGTAAGCGCCCAGGATCTGGAAGTGGCGACGACACAGGCAAAGATGAGCGAAGCGCAAGCGAGCAATGCGCGCGAAGCGCTCGCTTTGCTGTTGGCGGGCGCAAGACAGGAAGACATCGAACAGGCGCAGGCGCAACTCGATGCCGCACGTGCCGAGCTCGCGTTGCTCGAACGCCAACTCAAGGATGCCGAGCTGGTTGCGCCCACCGACGGCGTCGTACGCAACCGGCTCATGGAACCCGGCGAGCTTGCCACACCAGGAAGGCCCGTCGTGTCGATCGCCATCGATCATCCGAAATGGGTTCGCGCCTATATCGGCGAAACGTACCTGGGCCGTATCCGCCCGGAGATGCCTGCCACCGTGCATGTCGATAGCAGCGACGAAGCGCTCGAGGGACGTATCGGCTTCATTTCTTCGACGGCCGAGTTCACACCGAAGACTGTCCAGACAGAAGAGCTGCGGACCAGTCTCGTTTACGAGGTGCGCGTGTTCGTCGAAGACCCGAACAACGTTCTGCGCCTTGGGATGCCGGCGACGGTCCGTATCGATCTGTCCGAATCGTCGGCTGATGCAAGATCGGCGGCGCGTTGAGCGTCATGGCGGAAACATCCTCCGGCCCAGCGCTCGAGGCTCGCAGCCTCACGAAGCGCTTTGCACGCGACGATACGGTCGTCACCGCGCTCGACAACATCACGTTCCAAGCTCGTCGAGGCGAGCTCACCGCGCTGGTCGGTCCCGACGGCGCGGGCAAGACGACGCTGTTGAGATTGGCTGCGTGCTTGATGCGCGCCGACGAAGGTTCTATTCACGTCCTCGGCATGGACGCCAGCAAACAGCGGCAGGCGATTCAAGACCGCATCAGCTACATGCCTCAGCGCTTCGGGCTCTACGAAGACCTGAGCGTGCAGGAGAACCTCGATCTGTATGCCGATCTGCACGGCGTCACGCCCGAGCAGCGTGCGGAACGCTACTCGCGGTTGCTCGAAATGACCGCGCTTGCGCCCTTCCGCAACCGCCTGGCCGGCAAGCTCTCCGGCGGCATGAAACAGAAACTCGGCCTTGCATGCACGCTCGTGCGTTCACCCGAGCTCTTGTTGCTCGATGAACCGACGGTCGGTGTCGACCCGCTGTCGCGGCGCGAGTTGTGGGAGATCGTGACCGCTCTCGTCGAACGCGACGGACTCTCCGTCGTCGTGAGCACGTCCTATATGGATGAAGCAGAGCGCTGCGCGCACGTGGTCGTGCTGCACGAGGGTCGCGTGCTGACGCGCGGTGCGCCCGATGAAATCAAACGAAACGCGCGCGGTCATGTCTTCGTCGCCACTTCGACGATCCCGCAGTCGGCACGAACGCTGCAAGCCGCGCTGATCGACTCGCTGGACGTCGTCGATGCCGTGCCTCGCGGTGGGAAGGTTCGTGCAGTGATGCGCGACACTCATCCGAGCGACATGCCGAACATCGTATTCGAGCCTGTCGAGGCAGGACTCGAAGATGGCCTGATGATTCTGCTACACCGACAGGCATCGACTCGGTCAGCTTCCGCCGCGACG
>DATCLP010000517.1:0-6003 GCA_036563855.1 Steroidobacteraceae bacterium
CGTATGCACTGCACCCGTACCGGCATCGGTCGTGACGTGATCGCCGAGAATGACCGGCACGATGCGCTCGTAGAACGGATGATCGAGCATGAGCCCTTCGAGCTGCGTACCTTTCACCTGCCCGATCCGTTTGAAGCCCGCGATGCCCGCACGCGCCATCACTTGATCTGCCAGCGCATCGGCAAGCACCAGCAATTCAGAACCTGCGTCGATCAGCACATAGTCGATCTCGGGGCCGAGCGCGACCGCTTGGTTCGCCGGCAGTGTCCATGGCGTCGTCGTCCAGATGACGACGTTGACCGGCTTGGAGGCGCTCGCAACGCCGAATCGGCGCGCAAGCTCATCGGGATCGCGAAACGCAAAGCGCACGTCGATCGCGGGCGAGGTCTTCTTCTCGTATTCGACTTCCGCCTCGGCCAACGCCGAACGGCAATCGAGACACCAATGCACCGGCTTCAAGCCTTTGTACACGTGGCCGTTGCGCATGATTTGCGCGAGCGCGCGAAGCTGCTCGGCCTCGTACTTGGGCATCATCGTCAGATACGGGCGATTCCAATCGCCGAACACGCCGAGCCGCTTGAAGTCCTCGCGCTGAAGGTTCACCTGCTCCATCGCGTATTCGCGGCATGCCTGACGGAATGCGCGCGGCTCGAGTCTCCGCACGTCCTTGCCGCGCAGCTTCTCGATCTGATGCTCGATCGGCAGGCCATGACAATCCCAGCCGGGAATGTAGGGCGCGTCGTAGCCGTCGAGCGAACGCGATTTGACGATGATGTCTTTCAGAACCTTGTTGATGGCATGACCGAGATGGATCGTGCCGTTCGCGTACGGCGGACCGTCGAGCAAGACGAACTTCTTGCGGCCGCGGGCGCGCTCGCGAATCTTCGCGTAGATGTTCGACGCCTCCCACCGCGCGAGCTGCTCGGGCTCGCGGCGCGCGAGATCCGCCTTCATCGGGAAATCGGTTTGCGGAAGATTGATCGTCTGTTTGTAGTCGGGCATTGATGCCAAGCTGCTTCAGCGGATGCGTAAGTCGAAAGCTTTGCGGGATGCGTCCCGCCCGGCGCTCATATCGGCCGCGCCGAGTCGATAGGTTGCGAGTTTGCCAGTATCCGACGCGCCTGTGCCGCATCCTCGTGCATCTGCTCCACGAGCGCATCCAGGGTCGGAAACCAGCGCTCCTCCCGCAACCGCTCGATGAAATCGATGTGCAAATAGCGGCGATACAGGTCGCCGTCGAAATCGAAAATATGCGCCTCCAGCAACAACTCCTTGCCGTGCACGGCCGGCCTCGTCCCCAGGCTTGCGACGCCAGGCGCATTTTCGAGACCCGCACCGGACACTCGCACTGCGAAAATCCCGGCAATCGGGGTCGCACGGCGATGCAATCGCAGATTCGCCGTCGGAAATCCGAGGTCGCGTCCGAGCTTCTGACCGGGAATGACCTTCCCGGTGATGCGGTACGGCCGCCCCAAGTATCTCGCCGCCTTACGCATGTCGCCGGCCTCGAGCACTTCGCGAACGAGCGAGCTGCTGACGCGCACGCCATCGATCTCGTACGGCGGAACTTCCGTGACTTCGAAACCGTGCGCTGCGCCAGCAGAGCGCAGCGTAGTCACATTGCCTTTCAAATCGCGCGCAAAACGAAAATCGTGGCCGACGACGATGTGCCGGATGTCGAGACCTTCGACGAGCACGCGATCGACGAACTCATCCGGCGTCATTCGCCGGATGCGATCGTCGAAACGCAGACAAACGAAACGATCGACGCCGTAAGCCGCCAACGCCTCGAATCGCTCGCGAAACCGTGTCAGGCGCGGCGGCGGCGAGGCTTGGTTGAAGAACTCGCGCGGCGTCGGCTCGAACGACATCACGGCCGCCGGCAGATCGAGCTCGCGCGCACGCCCGCGCAGCACGCGAAT
This sequence comes from Steroidobacteraceae bacterium, assembly GCA_036563855.1. Lineage (GTDB taxonomy): Bacteria > Pseudomonadota > Gammaproteobacteria > Steroidobacterales > Steroidobacteraceae > Steroidobacter. Next base: position 1,923 of record DATCLP010000517.1, read on the forward strand.
CATTTCCTGGTGGCCGAGATGAATGCCGTCGAATGCGCCGATCGTCAGGACGCAGCCACGATGTCGTGGGCGCAGATTGTGCAGGCCCCGCACGAAGTCCATCGTGGTCGCATACCTCTGAATTCAACGCTGAAGGCGGCGCATTATAGGTGAGCCGCCTCAAGCCTTGGGGGCCGCATCGCTTCCCGGAAGCGGCAATTGCAGCCGGAAATGCTCGCTCCGTGCCCCCAAGAGCCACAAAGCGCCGAAATACACGGCCGCCCCGCCCGCCACCAATCCGCCGAGCCAAAGAATCCGCGTAGCGGTTGGCGCAACCAACCAGGCTTCCACCTCGCCGCCGAGCAGCCATAGGAACAGCGCCATGAGCGCGCTTGCGCCGAGAATGCGCGCGAGAATGCTGCGGATGCGGGAATCGGCGTACATGACGTTTCGCTTACGCAGGCCTGCATAGAGCCAAGCGGCATTGAGCACGGCGCCGACACCGTTCGAGATCGCAAGCAGCGCGTGCATGCCCGGCACTTCCCGGCGTCCGGTCGCGAACAAAACCGCGATGACGATGAGGTTGATCGCCATCGTCACGGCCAAGGCTTTCGCTGCAACCCGCACCGGCGCCCGCGTGTCCTGTCGAGCGTAATAGCCGGGCGCGAGCACTTTGATCAGGCTCCAGCCGAGCAGCGCGAGCGAAAACGCCATCAGCGCCGTACGCGTCATTTCGACGTCGAGCGCAGTAAATGCGCCGCGATGGTAGATCGCAACTGTGAGCGGTCCGGCGAGCACGAACAACGCGACGGACGCAGGAATCACGATCAAAAACACGAGCCGAATCGCCCAGGCGAGCGTCGCAGCAAACTCTTCTGGCGATGAGCGCGCGTGATGTGCCGACAGGCTCGGCAAGATCACGGTTGCGAGTGCGATGCTGAATACGCCGAGCGGAAACTCCACAAGGCGATCCGCCGCGTGCAGCCACGTCATGCTCGCATCGGCCAGAAACGATGCGATGCCGGTGCTCAGCAGAATGCTGAGCTGACCCATCGACGAACCCAGGATCGCTGGCCCCATGAGGCGCGCGATACGCTGCACCGCTTCGTGTTGGCGATTCCATCTCGGCCAGCGCAGCAGCCCTAAACGCACGAGCGGCGGCAATTGAATTGCAAGCTGAAGCCAGCCGCCGACGAAAACACCGATCGCAAGCGCCAACACCGGACGCTCGAAATGCGGCGCAACCCAAGCTGCAAACACGATTGCCGTCAAGTTCAGAACGACCGAACCGAAGGCCGGCAGAGCAAATCGCTCGTAGCTGTTCAGAACACCGGCGGCAAGCGATGTGAGCGATACGAACAGAATGTACGGAAACGTCCATCGCAGCATTTCCGTCGCGAGAGCGAACTGGCCTTCGTCCTTCGCCACGAATCCGGGCGCGAAAACGAGCACCATGATCGGCGCCGCGATCAGTCCGATCGCCGTCACGACGAGCAGCACGACCGAAAGCGTGCCGGCAACCGATTCGACCAGATCGCGCACATCCGCTGACGTTCGCCTCGCCCGATACTCGGCGACGACCGGCACGAATGCCTGCGCGAAGGCGCCCTCCGCGAACAAGCGCCGCAGGAGATTCGGGATCTGATTGGCGAGAACGAAGACCTCGAGCGCCGCCGTGGGGATGACGGCAAGCTGCACGATCTCGCGCACGAGACCCGTGACTCGCGACAGGAACGTGGTCGCCCCGACAGCGGCGGTTTTACGGAAGAACGCGCGGCTCATCGGGCATCGCACCCGCGGCCATCGCGCAGGTCGCAGGCAGGCGGCCGTAGAAAGAAGGTCGACATGCGGCGCAATAGTAAGGGACGTCGCGGACGGGCACCCGAACGCACGTCCGCTCCCCGGCCGTCGCACGCCGGGCGTCGCACGAACGGCGTTGGAGCGCTTGCCTTGGGCCCCTCGCCTCGGCAGAATTCGCGCCTCTTTTTGGGAGTCCCTCGTCCGTGGCCAATACGAAATCAGCCGAAAAGCGCGCTCGTCAGACCATCAAACGCCGTGCCCGCAACATGGCCGGCCGGTCCAAGCTACGCACGGCGATCAAGAGCGTCATCAAGGCCGTCGACGCCGGCAACAAAGAAGAAGCGGTCGCCAAACTGAAGGCCGCAACGCCGATCATCGACTCGGCAGTCAACAAGGGCCTGATCCATCGGAACAAGGCCGCTCGGCACAAGCGAGAGCTGAACGCTCGCGTCAAAGCGCTCGTGACGGCCGCGAACTGAGCGATCCACAGCTCTCGTCCGCAAACTAAAAACCGGGCATTTGCCCGGTTTTTTTGTTGCCTTGTTATTGCGCGGCTTCGGCCGTCGCCTCCGCGTCCATCTCCTCGATTCGCCGCATCAGGTCCTGGCACAGCTTCTCCGTTCCGATCCGAGCCAAGCCTGAGATCCGGTAGACCGGCCCCTTCCACCGCAGACGTCGCACGATGTCTCGGCAACGCTTATCGGCCTCCTCGGGCGGCAGTAGGTCGACCTTATTGAGTACCAGCCAGCGCTCCTTCTGAGCCAGCTCCGCGCTGAATTTCTTGAGCTCGTTGACGATGGCGCGGGCGTCCTTCACGGGATCGACCTCCGGAGCCGGCGGCGCGATGTCGACCAGATGCAGGAGCACGCGGGTCCGCTGGAGGTGCTTCAGGAACCGAATTCCGAGCCCCGCCCCCTCAGCGGCGCCCTCGATCAGGCCCGGGATATCGGCCATCACGAAACTGCGATGGACACCCACCGATACGACGCCCAAGTTCGGATGCAGTGTCGTGAACGGGTAGTCGGCGACTTTCGGCTTTGCCGCCGAAACGGCGCGAATGAGCGTCGATTTGCCGGCATTTGGCAGCCCCAGGAGCCCAACGTCGGCCATCACGCGCAATTCGAGCCGCAAGTCGCGTTTCTCTCCCGGTAGCCCCGGCATCGCCTTCCGAGGGGCGCGGTTCGTGCTGCTCTTGAAGCGCGTATTCCCCCACCCGCCCTTGCCGCCTTTCGCGACCAGCAATCGCTGACCGGCCTCGGTGAGGTCGCCGAGCAGCTCCTCGGTGTCCACATCGAAGACAACGGTGCCGATCGGCACGGGGATCTCGAGGTCGGTACCGCTCGCGCCCGTGCGTTCGTTGCCGGCGCCTGGCTCGCCGTTCGGCGCCCGGAACGTGCGATGAAATCGGAAATCCGCGAGCGTGTTGATGCCCGGGGTGGCCACCAGATAAATGTCCGCCCCCTTTCCGCCGTCCCCGCCATCCGGCCCGCCGAAGGGAACGAATTTTTCGCGACGGAAACTCACCGCCCCACGTCCGCCGTGGCCGGCTTGGACTTTGATTTCTGCTTCGTCGACGAAACGCATACGCGGGGCTACGGGCGACGGGCCACGGTAAGAAGGCGCCCGGAGAATTCGGTAGGCATCCAATTAATCGAGCGCATACGAGCGACAGGGTACAGCGAAAGGGCTACGAAACGGCCTAAGGCAAGAAAGCCCGTTTCAACGGCGCCCTTGTTGAAGATTGCGGCTTTGCCGGCTTTGGACACCCACGAACTTGGACATCCATGAAATCCCCCTCCAACAAAAAACCCCGGACGAGCCGGGGCTTTCTGTGCGAATCCGGAGGATGCCCTACTCGGTCACGACGCTGACGTACGTGTGCTGGAAGGGGCCCTTCTTGCGGAACTGCACCCGGCCGTCCGCCTTGGCGTACAGCGTGTAGTCCGTGCCCGTGCCGACGTTGTCGCCCGCACGATAAACCGTGCCGCGCTGACGCACGATGATGTTGCCGGCAATGACGCGCTCGCCGCCGAACTTCTTGATACCGAGTCGTTTCGACTCTGAGTCGCGGCCGTTCTTGGTGCTGCCGCCTGCCTTTTTGTGTGCCATGACCTAAACCTCTTCGAGAGATGCGACGCGCCTCGGCTCAGCCGACGATGCTCGTCACCTTGATTTCCGTGTAGGGCTGACGGTGCGTGCCCTGACGCAGGTAGTGCTTGCGGCGGCGGAATTTCACGATCCGCACCTTGTCGCCCTTGCCGTGGCCCTGAACCGTGGCGATCACCTTGCTACCGCTCAAGTA
>DATCLP010000518.1:0-4260 GCA_036563855.1 Steroidobacteraceae bacterium
ATTGACGAGCGTGCCGGGAATGGCAGCGGCGGTGGCGATGGCGACGGCGGCGGTGCCCATCATGGCGTGATGGAGCTTGCCCATCGAAAGAGCGCGAACGAGCAGATCGACGTCTTTTGCATCGACGTGCTTACCGCTCGATGAGACGTAACTCTTCGGCGGAGCGACGAAGGCGATCTTCGGGGTGTGCTGACGTTTGGCGGCCTCGTCGAGCTGTTTGATGAGGCCCATGCGCAGCGCGCCGTGCGCACGAATCGTCTCGAACATTTCGAGCGCCTTCGCGTCGTTGTTGATCGCATCCTGCAGCTCGGTGCCGGTGTACCCGATCGCATCGGCATTGACGAAGATCGTCGGGATGCCGGCATTGATCATGGTCGCCTTGAGCGTGCCGACGCCCGGCACTTCGAGATCGTCGACCAAATTGCCGGTCGGGAACATTGCGCCGCCGGCACCTTCCTCTTCGGCGGCCGGATCCATGAATTCGAGCTGGATCTCGGCAGCAGGAAACGTCACACCGTCGAGCTCGAAATCGCCCGTCTCTCGAACGGCGCCGTCGGCGATCGGCACGTGAGCGACAATCGTCTTCGCGATGTTCGTCTGCCAAATGCGAATCGTTGCGATGCCGTTCCTCGGTACTCGACTCGGATCGACGAGCCCGTTCGAGATCGCGAACGGTCCGACGGCGGCGGACAGGTTGCCGCAATTGCCTGTCCAGTCGATGAACGGTTTGTCGATCGAGACCTGACCGAACGTGTAGTCGACATCGTGATCGGGCTTGCTGCTCTTGCTGAGGATCACGACCTTGCTCGTGCTCGAGGTCGCACCGCCCATGCCGTCGATGTGCTTGCCGTAAGGGTCGGGGCTGCCGATCACGCGCATGAGGAAACGATCGCGCACTTCGCCGGGCGTTCGGCACGGCTCGGGCAAGTCATCCAAGCGGAAGAACACGCCCTTGCTCGTGCCGCCGCGCATGTACGTGGCGGGAACTTTGATCTGCGGTAGATGAGCCATAAGTCGTTTCGGTTTCGAGCTGCAGATCAAGCGGCCTTGTTCGCATTCGCTTCGAGGAAGTCCTGTGCGAAGCGTTGCAACACGCCGCCGGCTTCGTAGATCGAGACTTCCTCTGCAGTGTCGAGTCGGCAGGTGACCGGCACTTCGACCGTCTCGCCGTTCCTGCGATGAATGACGAGCGTCACCTCGGCGCGCGGTGCGAGCTTACCGATCACATCGAATGTTTCGGTGCCGTCGATCGCATAGGTCTTGCGATTCTGTCCGGGTTTGAATTCGAGCGGCAGGACGCCCATGCCGATCAGGTTCGTGCGATGAATGCGCTCGAAGCCTTCGGCGACGATCGCCTCGACACCTGCAAGCCGCACGCCCTTCGCGGCCCAGTCGCGTGAGGAGCCCTGACCGTAATCGGCGCCGGCGATGATGATGAGCGGCTGTCCACGCTCCATGTAGGTCTCGATCGCTTCCCACATGCGCATGACCTTGCCGTCCGGTTCGAGCCGCGTGAGCGAACCTTGCTTCACTTTGCCGTCCACGACAGCCATCTCGTTGATGAGCGTCGGATTCGCGAACGTCGCACGCTGCGCCGTCAAGTGATCGCCGCGGTGCGTAGCGTAGGAGTTAAAGTCCTCCTCGGGCACCCCCATCTTCGTCAAGTATTCGCCGGCCGCGCTGTTGGGCAGGATCGCGTTCGACGGCGAGATGTGATCCGTCGTGATGTTGTCGCCGAGCACCGCGAGCGGACGCATGTTCTTCAGCGTGCGTTCGCGCGCAGCCAACGCGCCTTGGCCCTCGGTGTCCCAGTACGGCGGGCGCCGGATATAGGTGCTCATCGGCCGCCAGTCGTAGAGCGGGCTCACCTTTTCCTTGTCTTTCCTGAGCTGGAACATCGGCTCGTAGACCTTGCGGAAATGTTCCGGCTTCACGTATGTCGAGACGATCGCATCGATTTCCTCGTCCGACGGCCAGATATCCTTCAGCGTGATCGGCTTGCCGTCGGCGTCGTAGCCGAGCGCATCCTTCTCGATATCGAACCGAATCGTGCCGGCAATTGCATAGGCGACGACGAGCGGCGGGGAGGCGAGGAATGCCTGCTTCGCATACGGATGAATGCGGCCGTCGAAGTTGCGGTTACCTGAGAGCACCGCGGTCGCATAGAGATCGCGCTCGATGATCTCTTGTTGAATCTTCGGATCGAGCGCACCGCTCATACCGTTACAGGTCGTGCAGGCGAAGGCGACGATGCCGAAACCGAGCTTCTCGAGCTCAGGTAACAAGCCTGCTTCTTCCAAATACAACTGTACCGCCTTCGAACCCGGGGCCAACGAAGTTTTCACCCAAGGTTTGCGCGTCAGTCCCTTCGCATTGGCATTCCGAGCCAGGAGACCGGCGGCCACCACATTGCGCGGATTGCTCGTGTTCGTGCACGAGGTGATCGCCGCGATGATGACGGCACCATCGGGAAGCTGTCCGGGCTTCTCTTCCCACGGACCTGCGATGCCGCGCTCGGCAAGCGCCGTCGTCGGCAGGCGGCGATGCGGATTCGAGGGCCCCGCCATGTTGCGCACGACCGAGGACAGATCGAACTTGAGCACGCGCTCGTACTCAGCAGTCTTGAGCGCATCGGCCCAAAGGCCCGTGTGCTTCGCATACGTCTCGACCAGCTTGACCTGTGCGTCGTCTCGACCCGTCAACCGCAAATAGTCGATCGTCTGCTGATCGATGAAGAACATCGCAGCCGTCGCGCCGTACTCGGGTGCCATATTCGAAATCGTCGCGCGATCGCCCAACGTGAGCGCAGCAGCGCCTTCGCCATAAAACTCGAGATACGCGCCGACGACCCTTTCTTTGCGCAGGAACTCGGTGAGCGCGAGCACGATGTCGGTTGCGGTGATGCCGCGTTGCGGTTTACCGGTGAGCTCAACACCGACGATTTCAGGCAAGCGCATCCACGAGGCGCGCCCGAGCATCACGTTCTCGGCTTCGAGTCCGCCGACGCCAATTGCAATGACGCCGAGCGCATCGACATGTGGCGTGTGACTGTCCGTGCCGACGAGCGTATCCGGAAACGCCACACCGTCCTTCGCGTGGATGACCGGCGACATCCGCTCGAGATTGATCTGATGCATGATGCCGTTGCCGGCAGGAATCACCGCGACGTTGTCGAAAGCCTTGCGCGTCCACTCGATGAAATGAAAGCGGTCCTCGTTGCGACGCTCTTCGATCTCGCGGTTCTTCCTGAAGGCATCTTTGTCGTACCCGCCGTACTCCACCGCGAGCGAGTGATCGACGATGAGCTGCACGGGCACGACCGGATTGACTTTCGACGGATCGCCGCCGCGCGCCGCGATCGCATCGCGCAAACCTGCCAGATCCACGAGCGCGGTTTGTCCCAGGATGTCATGACAAACCACGCGCGTCGGAAACCACGGAAAGTCTCGATCGCGGCGGCGCTCGATCAACTGCAGCAACGATTCGGACAGAATCGCCGGATCGCAGCGGCGCACCAGGTTCTCCGCAAATACGCGCGAGGTGTACGGAAGTTTGTCATACGCTCCCGGACGCAGCGCTTCGACCGCCTCGCGTGCGTCGAAGTAATCGAGCGAAGTCCCAGGCAGAGGCTTGCGATATGCGCTGTTCATGGACGGTCTTTGAGCGGAACGAATTTCTGATTCTCAGGCCCGATGTAGTTCGCGCTCGGGCGAATGATCTTGCCGTCCAGGCGTTGCTCGATGATGTGAGCGCTCCAGCCGCTCGTGCGCGCAATGACGAAGAGCGGCGTGAACATTGCCGTCGGCACGCCCATCATGTGGTAGCTCACCGCGCTGAACCAATCGAGGTTCGGGAACATCTTCTTGACGTCCCACATCACCTGCTCGAGCCGCTCGGCGATGTTGAACATCTTCATGTTCTTCGCCGCCGCGGACAGCTCGCGCGCCACTTCTTTGATGATCTTGTTGCGCGGATCGCTCACCGTGTAGACCGGGTGACCGAAGCCGATGATGACTTCTTTGCGCTCGACACGCTTGCGGATGTCGGTTTCTGCTTCATCTGGCGTCTCGTAGCGTTTCTGAATCTCGAACGCGACCTCGTTCGCACCGCCGTGCTTCGGACCGCGCAAGGCACCGATCGCGCCGGTGATCGCGGAGTACATGTCGCTTCCGGTGCCGGCAATCACACGTCCCGTGAACGTCGAAGCATTGAACTCGTGCTCGGCGTAGAGAATCAGCGACGTGTGCATGCTCCGTACCC
>DATCLP010000519.1:0-5089 GCA_036563855.1 Steroidobacteraceae bacterium
CTGCACCTCGCCCGGCAACGCTCATGAACGCCACCGTCAAAACCAACCTGCTCGGTTTGACCCGACCTGAGCTCGAGGCGTTCGTCGAGCGGATGGGGGAGAAGCCGTTTCGTGCGCGTCAGCTCTTCAAGTGGCTGTACAAGCGCCACGAGAGCGACTTCGACAAGATGACGGATCTCGCGAAATCGTTTCGCGAGCGACTGAAGGAAGTCGCGGAGATTCGCGTTCCAGAGATCAAGATGTCGCAGGTGTCCGCCGACGGAACACGCAAGTGGCTGGTGGCGATGGACGGCACCCAAGGCATCGAGATGGTGTTCATCCCCGAGCCGGGACGCGGCACGTTGTGCATCTCGAGCCAGGTCGGCTGTGCGATGGACTGCACGTTCTGCTCGACCGCGCAGCAAGGATTCAACCGCAATTTGACCATCGCTGAGATCGTCGGCCAAGTGTGGCTGGCGAATCGCGAGCTCGGATACGAGCCGGGCGGCAATCGCGTGATCACGAACATCGTGTTCATGGGCATGGGCGAACCGCTCGCCAATTACCGCAACGTCGTGCCCGCCGCCGAGATTTTCATGGACGATCTTGGCTTCGATCTCTCGCGCCGACGGGTCACCGTGAGCACGTCGGGACTCGTACCGCAGATGTATCGGCTTGCCGATGAGACGAACTGCGCGCTCGCGGTATCGCTGCACGCGCCCAACGATCGCCTGCGCGATGAGCTGGTCCCGATCAATCGCAAGCACCCGATCGCCGAGTTGCTCGAGGCGTGCTGGCATTACGTGGACAAGCAGAATGCGCGCAGCATCACGTTCGAATACGTCATGCTCGACGGCGTGAACGACCAGCCGTCGCATGCGCACGAGTTGGTGAAGCTGCTGAAAGGCAAGCCGGCGAAGGTGAATTTGATCCCGTTCAACCCGTTCCCGAACACGCGCTACAAGCGCTCGTCGGCCGCAGCGATCGAACGGTTCCGAGACATATTGAATGCGAACGGCGTGGTGGCGACGACCCGCAAGACGCGGGGCGACGACATCGATGCTGCGTGCGGTCAGCTCGTCGGCCGCGTGCAGGATCGCACGACCGTTCGTTTGGGCTCCAAACTCATCTCCGTGGCGGTGCAACCGTGAGACAGATTGCGAGAGTGATCCTGATCGGCACGCTCGGACTGGGCGCGGCCGGATGCGTGAGCAAGTCGGACTCGAACAAGCCGCAGCTCGAGCGCGCTGCGGAGATCAATCTCGAAATCGGCATCGAGCATTTGCGGAAGGGCAACTTGGCCCAGGCGAAGGAAAAGATCGAGCGCTCGCTCGAGCAAAACCCTCGCAGCGCCAAGGCGAACATGACGGCCGGTCTGCTCTACGACCGGCTTGGCGATTATCGGAAGGCGGATAGCCACTTCGACCGCGCCATCGCGCTCGACGGGAAAAATCCGGATATCGCCAACAACTACGCGGTGTTCCTCTGCAAGAACGGTCGCCACGAGCGCGGCGAGAAGTACGCGCTGCAAGCCGCAACGGATCCGCTGTACGCCACGCCTGAAATTGCTTGGATGAACGCAGGCAATTGCGCGCGCGCCAAGAACGATCTCACTCGAGCGGAGCAGCACTATCGTAAGGCGCTCGCCGCGCGACCGCGGTTACCCATCGCGCTGTTCTCGCTCGCCGAAGTTCAGCTCGAGCAGAAGAACTATCTTTCTGCGCGCGGATTCCTCGAGCAATACCTCACGGTTGCGCGCACGAGTCCGGCCACGCTCTGGCTCGGCGTGCGCATCGAGCGTGCGCTCGGCAACGAAGGGACCGCGAAGCAATACGCGCAGCGGCTGAAGAACGAGTTTCCAAAAGCGCCCGAAACGAAGCTGCTGCTCGAATCCGAGCGGAACTCAGGATGATCTCGGGCGAGGGGGAGGTTGCGGCGAAGGCGGACGCGCGGGCTGATGTTCAAAGCCTGCAGACGCCCGGTGCACTCCTCCAGCGGGAACGTGAGCGGATCGGCTTGTCGATTCAGCAGGCAGCGGAAGGCCTGCATCTGGATCCGTGGATCGTCGAGGCGATGGAAGCGAATCGTTTTCTGGCACTCGGCGCCCCGGTCTATGCGCGGGGGCACTTGCGCAAGTATGCGGCTCTCCTCGGGCTTGCGCCCGAGTTGGTGCTCGAGCGCTACGATGCGCTGAGCGATGCGCCGTCCGAGCCGATGCCGGTTCCGGTCATCACGACGACGCCGCCTCCGCGGCCGAAGTGGCCGAAGTACGTCGGTTGGGCGTTCGTTGCGGCGCTCGGACTCGGGATCGCAGCAGCGGCGGTTTGGTATGTGTGGCCCGCGTTGGATTCGCTAACTGGTGGCGCCCGAAGTTCGGTTGCACCGTTGCAGGAGACGCCGCCGGCCGCTTCGCCGATCGAGGTTCGGGAAATCGAATCGCCCGAACCGCGAACTCGCGAGGAGGTTGCGAGCACGGACGTTGCCGTCACTGCGCCCGCGACCGCCGCCGACGTCGCGCGTCCGCGCGAACCGGTGGCGAGCGAACCCGAGACTGAGCCGGCTGCGACCGCTAGCCAGCAAGTCAGCCTGCGGTTGGAGTTCAGCGATCCTTCGTGGGTGGAGATTTACGATGCAGCGGGCGAGCGGCTGTTCTACGACATCGGGCAGCCTGGCCGCACGCGCACTGTGGTGGGCACGGCGCCAGTCAACGTCGTGATCGGGGTTGTCTCGGCCGTGAGTTTGCAGGTCAACGGCAACTCTGTCGTGGTGCCGCGACGTGCGAATCGAGATTTGGCGCGCTTCGTCATCGAAGCGGACGGTTCGATACGCTAACTCGATTCGAGCCGAAGCCCGCAATCGTGTTCGTAGCAAGAGATTCGGAAGATACCTTGGAAAAGTCGCCTCAACAGATCCAGCCGCCGCGCGGCATGAACGACATCCTGCCGTCCGAGAGCGCTGCTTGGCAGCGCCTCGAGCAGCTCGCGCGCGAGATCTTCGCTTCCTACGCGTATCAGGAAATTCGCGTGCCCGTCGTCGAGCACACGGCGCTGTTCAAGCGCTCGATCGGCGAATACACGGACATCGTGCAGAAAGAGATGTTCACGTTCGAGGATCCGGGCGGAGACTCGTTGACGTTGCGGCCCGAGGCGACCGCCGGAATCGTTCGCGCGATGATCACGAACGGCCTGCTGCACAATCAGAAGCACCGAGTCTGGTGTGCCGGCCCCATGTTTCGCCACGAGAAACCGCAGCGCGGGCGCTTCCGACAATTTCATCAGCTCGACGTCGAGGCATTCGGTTACGCCGGCCCGGACATCGACGCGGAGCTGATCATGTTGAGTGCGCGATTGCTGAAGGCGGTGGGCGTTTCTCGGCTCGAGCTCAACCTCAACTCGCTCGGCACGCCCGAATCGCGCAAGGTCTATCGCGAAAAGCTCGTCGAGTATTTCACGGCGCACAAGGCGAAGCTCGATGCCGACAGTTTGCGCCGCCTCGAGGGCAATCCGCTGCGCATCTTGGACAGCAAGAATCCTGAGATGCAGGACGTTATCGCGGGCGCGCCCATGCTGACGGAGTACCTCGATGCGGAGTCGCGCGAGCACTTCAACGGTCTGTGCCGCCACTTGGATGCCGTCGGAATCAAGTACGTCCTGAATCCGCGGCTCGTGCGCGGACTCGACTATTACTCTCGCACGGTGTTCGAGTGGATCACGACGGAGCTCGGCTCCCAGGGGGCCGTATGCTCGGGCGGCCGATACGACGGTCTGGTTGCGCAGCTCGGCGGCGAACCGACGCCCGCCGTGGGTTGGGCAATGGGCCAAGAGCGCATCATCGAGCTGCTGAAAGTGCAGGGCGTCGCTCCCGGCAGCACTGCGCCGGACGTCTACTTCGTCATCTCCGGGACTGCAGCAGAGGCTGCCGGTCTGGCTCTGGCAGAGCGATTGCGCGACGAAGTCGCCGGACTGCGCATGGAAACGCATTGCGGCGGGGGAAGCTTCAAATCGCAGCTCAAACGTGCGGACAAGAGCGGCGCGCGTTTCGCGCTCGTGCTCGGCGATTCGGAAACCGAACGCCGCGTCGTGGGTCTTAAGTCTCTGCGCGTCGAGGAGCCGCAAATCGAAGTTGCCTGGGATGCAGTGGCTTCTGTGCTCAAGGAGCGGCTGCGCACTTGATTCGATGGCCGCGTCGCACGAGCGGGCGCGAATGACAACGATTAGCGAGACTCATAAAGAAGACAGCCATGGTCGATGACTATTTGTCGGATCGCGAACAAGAGGAGATGCTGCGCAACTGGTGGCGCGAGAACTGGCGCTGGATCGTGGGCGGCATCGTGCTCGCCCTGGTCGGGCTGTTCGCATACTTCCAGTGGCAGGCCTATCTCGATCGTCGCGGAATCGCGGCCAGTGCACAGTACGACAAGGTTCGCACCGCGGCCGAGGAGCGCAATCTCGAGCAGGCGCAGGAAGCCTTGGCCGCGCTCACGAAGGACTACGATTCGAGTCCCTATGCGCAACAGGGTCGGCTGCTCGTTGCCAAGCTTCTGGTAGAGACGGGCAAATTCGACGAGGCCGCAGCGCTGCTGCGCGAAGTGAGCAAGAAGTCCAAGGACGAAGAGCTTGGGATCGTCGCCAAGCTGCGGCTAGCCCGCGTACTCGTTCAGCAAGGCAAGCACGACGAAGCGATTGCGCTGTTGGATGTCGACGAGCTCGGCGCCTTTGCCGCACCGGCGCGAGAGATCCGCGGGGATGCTTACTTGGCAAAAGGCGACCAGAATGCCGCGCGTGCCGAATACGCTGCAGCGTTGGCGGATCCATCGGCGCAGATCGATCGGACGCTGCTCGAAATGAAGCTGCAAGATCTAGGCGGGGCTCCCGCCGATGCCAAAGCTCAGGGGCAGCCATGAGCGCGAGAATGATGTGGCGTTGGGCGCTTGCTGCGCTCGGATGCTTGGCGCTCATCGGTTGCGGAGGCGACAAAGACGTCGATCCACCGGCTGAGCTCGTCGATATCGTTGCCACTCGCGATGTCGTTCAGGTTTGGAGCGCGTCGTTGGGCGGCGATTCCGAGCGCCTGCGGCTCGCGTTGCGTCCGGCAGTCCTCGACGGTGTCG
>DATCLP010000520.1:0-5050 GCA_036563855.1 Steroidobacteraceae bacterium
CCTCGAAGTATTCCCGTTCCGCGTCGATCGCTTCGTGCTCGTTACCGCACCGACGCATCCGCTCGCGAAGGTCGATTCGATCGCCTTCAACGACGCGCTCGATTTCGACTTCGTCGGCCTCGACCGCAGCAGCTCTCTGCAGCGTTTTCTTTCCGAGAAAGCCGAACGTGTCGGCAAACGCTTGAAGCTTCGCGTTCAGCTCCGCAGCTTCGATGCGGTGTGCCGGCTCGTCGCGTGTAACGTCGGCATCGGCGTCGTGCCCCAGACGACTGCAGAACGTAACGCGCGCACGATCAATCTGCATCGCATCCAACTGACCGACGACTGGGCTCTCAGAAACCTCACGATCTGCGTGCGCAAGCTCGAAGATCTCCCGACGTACGCGCAAGAGCTTGTGCGCGACCTCGTTGCGGAGCGGTAGCTCCGCGACAGGCTGTAGACTGTAGGCTGTAGCCAGAGCGCGCATTCGCGCGCCGCCACTCACGAATCACGAGTCACGGATCAATGCCCTCCCTCTTCCACCTCGCCCCCATCAAAGCCATCGAGCGCGCGGCGCGCGCCGGACAGTACACGCCCGAGTCGCTCAGCACGAGGGGGTTCATCCATTGCTCGTATGCACACCAAGTGCAACAGATCGCCGATACGCTGTTTCATGACAGCGCCGATCTCGCTTTGCTCGAGATCGACCCGGCACGCGTCGATGCACGCATCATCGATGGGGCTTCGCCAGGCCGCACCGAGGCCTATCCCCACATTTACGGCCCGCTGCCGATGTCGGCAGTCCTTTCCGTTCGCGAACTGACTCGCGGCCAGGACGGCAAATGGAAGATGCCGTGCAATGTGACAGGCGTTTGCACGTGCAAGGCCAGGGAATGAGAGAAGAAGGGAATAAGGGAAGGAGGGAATCGGGAAAAGGGAAAGGGGAAACGGCAAAGCGCGCCGCCGCGCACACGAATCACGACCACTTACCACCCGCACCGCGAGTCTCAAGTCCACACAGTGAAAGAATGAAGACTGTGCGGTGCCACTGACGCTAGCCGTCGCCTTCCAGCCCAAGCCCCATGCCCCACGCCCCGAGCCCGGAGTCCTCTGCCGCTGTACACTGTGCCGCACGATCGCGGGTCCGCTCGTCCCCGCGGATGGATTGAAGCAACCGACGGACATCGAGAACGATGGCAACGAAACGCAAGGGCGTTCGCCGGCCGACGCGCAAGAAGCCGGCCGGTAAGGAGCGCAGTCATGCCCGGCACGCAGTGCTCGCGCGACGCAAACGTCCGTCGCAGCCCCGCAATGGTCGGCGAACGTTGTATCCCGCGATCGAGCCGTATGCATCCGGCTACCTGCGGGTGTCCGATCTGCACGAGCTCTACTACGAGGAGTGCGGCAATCCGCAAGGTAAGCCTGCGGTCTTCGTGCACGGGGGACCAGGCGCCGGATGCGATGCGCGGGCGCGACGCTTCTTCGATCCGGATGCGTATCGGATCGTGCTGTTCGATCAGCGCGGCTGCGGACGAAGCCGCCCTCACGCCAGTCTCGTCGACAACACGACATGGCATCTCGTCGACGACATGGAGCGACTCCGCACACACTTGGGCATCGAGCGCTGGCTCGTGTTCGGCGGGTCCTGGGGTTCGACGCTTGCACTCGCCTATTCGCAAGCCCACCCCGACCGGGTCACGGAAATCGTCCTACGCGGCATTTTCATGCTCTCGCAATTCGAGCTGCGTTGGTTCTACCAGGAAGGCGCAAGCGCACTGTTTCCGGACCGGTGGGAAAGTTACGTCTCGGCGATTCCGCCGCAAGAGCGCGGCGACATGATTCAGGCCTATTACAAACGGCTCACGAGCGATGATCGCGAAACGCAACTGCAAGCGGCACGCGCATGGTCTGTCTGGGAAGCCGGCACGAGCTTCCTACACGTCAACGAAGAGAATGTTAACAAGTGGGGCGAAGACGATTTCGCACTCGCCGTCGCACGCATCGAGTGCAACTACTTCGTCAATCGCGGCTTCTTCGAGACGGAGGATCAATTGCTGAGGAATGTCGAGCGCATTCGGCACATTCCGGGCGTCATCGTTCAAGGCCGCTACGATGTCGTCTGTCCCATGCAAACGGCTTGGCGCTTGCACAAGGCATGGCCGGAAGCGGATTTCCGCATCGTGCCCGATGCAGGGCATTCAGCCTTCGAGCCCGGAATCACTCACGAGCTCGTCAGCGCGACCGACCGGTTTAGACCCTGAGGAACTTCATTCGCGGCGTTTGCCGGTGATGCGTCCCGCCGCGTCGATGATGGCGTGATGCTCGAGCCACGTCCGGGCATCGTCGGCATCGTGTTCGAACCAGCGCTGCGCCGAACCGAGTCGGAAGGTGTACCCCCACTCATCCATGTCCCGCCACATTCGCTTCCGTCCGAATCCCTCGAGCAGATCCGACCAAACGATCTGCAGGTAGCACACCGCATTCTCTTCGGCGTGATCGCCGCCAGCGTCGCGATCGAGGTTCCGCCGCCGCTCTGCATCCATGCAAACGAAATGCGCCGCTTCGTGCAGCACCGAGTGCACAGGTGTATCTAGGCGCGCGTATAGCGTATCGCCGACGAGACCGGCCTCCGATTCTCCCCAGTAGGAACCCGGAATCTCGGTGCCAAGCGGTACGATCCGCAACTTGAGCGCATAACGCTCGAGCAAGTTTCGTAACGGGGGCTCGCCGAGATCGGCCAAGCGCACGACATCAATGCGCATTAGGTGCGATCCCGAGCTCCCGGGCGGCAGCGCGCGCCGCCTGGTCCAGCTTGGCGAGCGACTCGAGCATCCGCTGTCGCAGCTCCGCCTCGCTCAACTTTCGCAGGTGTTCTGGCGCTGCGCCGCCGGTCAAGTGCGCCGCGATGTGCTCGATTTCCCCCGCCGGCACGCTCACGTCTTGGAATCCGAAGATCGCTCCGCTGCCGTGGATCTTGTGCGCTGTGCGCTCGATTTCCTTCAGCACCAGCGGCGAACCCGCATCGAGCTCGAGAAACCATCCTTTCAAGCGTTCGAGCTCGCCGAGCGTGCGCGTCAGATAGCGGCCGCCGAGCTCTATCACTTCCTTCCTGAGCTTTTCTTCATCATGCATTGCCGAACCCCTCCCAAATCGCGCGTACCTGGTTGCCGAGCTGCATGGCATCGAACGGCTTCGCAATCACTCCGATGGCGCCGAGCTCGCGAAATCGCGCGACTTCCTGAGGCAACGCCTTTGCCGTCATGAAAATGACAGGAATGTCCTCGAGCCCAGGCGTTGCGCGCAGTCGCTGAAACGTGGCCGCACCGTCCATGCCCGGCATCATCACGTCCAATAGGATCACGTCGGGTTTGAATGTCTCCAGCATCTGCAACGCACTCTCGCCCGACTCGCACGTCCGCACTTCGAGACCTGCCACGACGCCGAGCGACATCTCCACGACTTCGCGAATGTCTGGCTCGTCGTCCACATATAGCACGGATTTCAACTGACCTCGGCGCATCGCTGCTCCTCAGGCAATCGCGTTGCGCGCCGCAGTCTGCGCGTGGCGGATGGGCAAGCTGACTCGAAATGTCGTCCCTCGCCCATCCGAGCTTTCGAAATCGATCGAACCGCCGAGCCGCTCCATCAATGTCTTTGCGATCGACAAGCCCAATCCGGTACCGCCCTTCGCGCGCGAATCGGAGCTGTCGGCCTGCGCGAACTTTTGAAACACGCTCGGACGAAAAGCAGCAGGAATTCCTGGACCATCGTCGTGGACGGCGACGCTGACCGCATCCGGATCCGACGCGATCCGTACGCGAACCGTTCCGCCGCGCGGCGAAAACTTCGCGGCGTTCGACAAGAGATTCGTCAGAACTTGAATGAACCGGTCGCGATCCACGAGCACCGGCGCATCGCCGCTCTCGGGATCGAGCTCGATCGTGACCCCGAAATTCTGTGCGTAGGCGCGGTTCATTTCGATCGCATGTATCACGATGGGCCGCACTTGCTGCAGCTCCAGGTTGATCGCCAGCCGGCCCGCTTCGGCCTTCTCCAAATCGAGAATGTCGTTGATGAGACGAATCAGGCGTTCGCAATTCTGTTTGGCGATCTCGATCAGGCGCGAGGCCTTCGACGGCAGCTCGCCCGCGACACCGCCGGCCAGCAGACCGAGCGACCCGGAGATCGAGGTCAAAGGCGTACGCAGCTCATGGCTCACCGTCGAAACGAAACTGGATTTCAACCGTTCGACCTCGCGACGCTCGGAGATGTCGCGCACGATGAGGGTGAACACGCGCCGTTGACCGATTCGCATCTCGCTCATCCCCACGTCGACCGGGATACGGCGGCCGTTCTTGTGCAGCACTTCGATCTCGCGGCGAACTCCACGCGGGATCGAGCTCTGCATATCGAGATAGCGCTGCACGAACTCCTCGAGCGAGAGCCCCGACTCCGGCAGCAACATCGCCACATTGCGCCGCAAGACCTCCTCGCTCTTGTAGCCGAACAGACGCTCTGCGCCGTTGCTCCACGACTGGATCGTGCCGCTTGCGTCGACGGTGACGATCGCGTCCGGCAAATTGTCGAGCAGCATCGACAAGTACTGGGCCTGTTCTCGATAGGCAATTTCAGACTGTCTCAAGTCGGTGACGTCGGCATAAGTGACCACATAATGGCCGTTGGACATCGGGCGGCCGCGAATCCGCAGCACGGAGCCGTCGGGCTTTACTGCCTCGCCGTCGAACGGCATGCGCTCTGCTGCGATCGACACGTGCAGGCCGCGACTGTCGACCGTCCCGCTCGGTAAGCGCACCTTGAGCGGAGCTGCGCATGCCAGGATCTCTTCGAGCCGCATGCGCGCACGAACATCGGCGGCACCGAGTCCGCGCAGCTCGAGATAACGGGGGTTCCACGCGATCAGCCGCAGATCGCGATCGAAGATCGCGACACCCTGCGAGACGTTCTCGAGCGACGAGCGCAGCAGCTCCCCTGCCTCGGCAAGCGCATGCTCGGCCGCACGCCGACCCCGGTGGATCAGGAGCGCGACCGCGCCGCCGATGCAGAGCAGGAC
>DATCLP010000521.1:0-3456 GCA_036563855.1 Steroidobacteraceae bacterium
TTATCTGCTGCCGTATGCGCGCCAGGTCGTTTCGGATCTGCTGCTGAAGGGCGGCTTCCCGCCGTTCCTGTTGCCGCCCGTCAATTTCGATGCGTTGTTCGCCCAGGCGGTCGCGCGCGCTCAGCAACAACAGCAGCAACCGCAGGGTTCGCAGGACTCGTCCGCAGCGAACAATCCTTCCGTGAACTGAGGACGCCATGGCGTCCGTGCCGGAGGCGAATTCGTCCTCGGCGCCCATCGCCATTCTGGGTGCCGGCTCGTGGGGCACGGCACTGGCGATTCAGTTTGCGCGGACCGGTCGACCGACGCTGCTCTGGGGTCGCGACGCTGCGCAACTGCAAGAGCTAGCACGGGACCGCTGCAACAAGCGTTATCTGCCTGACGCGGCGTTTCCGACGCCGCTGCAAATCGCACCTGATTTGGCAGCGGCGCTTCGGTCGGCGCGCGATGTCATCGTCGCGGTGCCTAGTCACGCCCTTCGCTCTCTGCTCGAGCAAATCGTTCGACATCGCACACCGCAGCTCAGGCTCGCGTGGGCGACGAAGGGATTCGAGCTCACGACCGGCCTGTTACCGCATCAAGTCGCCGAGCAGGTGCTCGGTCGTGATGTGCCGTGCGCGGTGATTTCGGGACCGACATTCGCTCGCGAAGTGGGTGCGGGCCTACCGACTGCGATGACGATCGCTGCAAGCGACGAGACGTTTGCCCGCGATCTGGCGCACAGCATCTCGGGCGACAACTTCCGCGCTTACACCTCGACCGACATGATCGGCGTCGAGATCGGCGGCGCAGTGAAGAACGTCATCGCCATCGGCGCAGGTATTTCCGATGGGCTCGGCTTCGGCGCGAACACGCGCATTGCGCTGATCACGCGCGGCCTGGTCGAGATGACGCGACTCGGCGTTGCGCTCGGTGCGCGAAGGGAAACATTCATGGGCCTGGCCGGACTCGGCGATCTCGTGCTCACGTGCACCGACGATCAATCGCGCAACCGCCGCTGCGGTCTTGCGATCGCGGCAGGCGAAAGCGTCGCTCATGCGCAAGAGCGCATCGGCCAAGTCGTCGAAGGCGTACTCGCCGCCAAAGCCGTTCGCGAAGTCGCCGCACGCGTCAACGTCGAGATGCCTATCTGCGAGCAGGTCTATCGCGTCGTCTATGAGGGTGTGCCGCCGCAGGCAGCGGTGAAGGAATTGATGCGGCGCGCATTAAAGCCAGAGAACAGTTGACAGCGAAGAACGGCATCGCGTCCGCGATGCGTCCTCCAGTGTGATTTCGCCGCAGCAAGGCTGCGACCTTGCTCCGCTATCAACTATCCACTGTCAACTATCAACTTCCGGCAAAGCTTTGCTGTCTCCACGCTTCGAACACTACCACCGCCGCTGCGTTCGATAGATTGAGACTGCGATTTCCCGGACGCATCGGAATGCGTAGGCGTCGCTCCGGCGGACACATTTCCAGAATCTCTTCAGGCAAGCCGCGCGTCTCGGGGCCGAATACGAAAGCATCTCCGGGCGCGTAGCTCGGCACGTCGTAGCGCGTCGTTCCTCGCGTCGAGACGGCAAACCATCGCGGCGGTTGAATCGCAACCAGACATTGCTCGAGCGAGGGCCAGGTCCGCACGTCCGCCAATTCCGCGTAATCCATTCCCGAGCGCCGCACGGATTTTTCGTCGAGGCTGAATCCCAGCGGTTCGATCAAATGCAGCTGTGCACCCGTATTGGCGCACATTCGAATGATGTTGCCGGTATTCGGCGGGATCTCGGGATGGAAGAGGATGACGTGGAACACGTATGAATGGGCTACGGGCTACGGGCTACGGGCTACGGGCTACGGGCTACGGGCTCGAGAGGATCGAATAGTGGCGCGGCCATCGCAAGCCGGTTCCAGTAGACTATTCGTATGCCACATCCCTCCCTTAGCTTGGAATTCTGCGGGTTGAAGCTGGACTCCCCGATCGTGTTGCTGTCGGGGTGTGTCGGTTTCGGCGAGGAATACACGCGCGTCGAAGGGTTCTCGAATCGCGACGTAGGTGCCATTGTGCTCAAGGGCACGACGCGCGAACCGAGGCTCGGCAATCCGCCGCACCGCGTCTATGAAACGCCGATGGGCATGCTCAACGCGATCGGTCTACAGAACCCTGGCGTCGATCACGTCGTGACGAAAATCCTGCCGACGCTGGATTTCACCGAGACCCGCTTCATTGCGAACGTCTGCGGCTCGACGATCGAGGAATACATCGAAGTGACGCGGCGCTTCGACGACTCGCCGATCGATGCAATCGAAATCAATATCTCGTGTCCAAACGTCAAAGAAGGCGGAGTGCAGTTCGGCAATTATCCGGAGATGTCAGCACGCGTCGTCGCGGCGTGCCGTGCAGCCACCAAGAAGCCGCTGATCACGAAGCTATCGCCGAATCAAACCGATATTCGCGAGAATGCGAGAGCTTGCATCGAGGCCGGCACGGATGCGCTCTCGGTCATCAACACGGTGACCGGCATGGCGATCGACGTGAACACGCGCAAGCCGGTGCTCGGCAACATTCAGGGCGGACTCTCCGGCCCGGCGATCAAGCCGATCGCTTTGCTGAAAGTGCATCAGGTGCACGAAGTCGCCCGCAAGCACGACATTCCGATCATCGGGCAGGGCGGCATTTGCTCGGCGAACGATGCGCTCGAATTCTTGATCGCCGGTGCGACGGCCGTCGGCGTGGGAACAGCGCTCTTCTACGATCCGCTGATCTGTCCCAAGATCAATGCGGGCATCGCCGAGTATTTGGCGAAACACGGATTGAAGTCGGTGCGCGAGCTCGTGGGAACGTCGACCGCGCATGCAGCGTCTGCGTCGTCAGCAGCGGCTAGCTGATTCGAGCGCGGGAACCGAGCGGCTCCCCGCTCACTCATCGTCCATCGCGAGCTCTTTGATCTTGCGCGTCAACGTATTACGACCCCATCCGAGTAGCCGCGCCGCTTCTTGCCGACCGCCTTCCGCTTTACGCAATGCAGCGCGAATCAACGTGCGTTCGAATTCGGGCAGCGCATCGTCGAGAAGAGGCGTTTCTCCCGCGGCAAGCCGCTTTTCGGCCCACGCCGTGAGCTGACGCGTCCACTCCTCCTGCAGCTTCGCCGGAGCCGGCACTCCGCCGAGATCGGCGGGGATGTCTTCGGCCTTGATCTCGCGACCCGGCGCCGTGACCGTCAATCGCCGGCATGCGTTCACCAGCTGACGTACGTTGCCCGGCCAATCGAAGTTCGTGAGGACCGCCAGCGCTTCGGGCGTCAATGTCTTCGCCTCGACACCAAGCTCCACCGCCGCCGCGCCGAGGTAATGGGTCAAGAGCTCAGGAATGTCCTCCCGCCGATGCCGAAGCGGCGGCACTTCGATGCGAATCACATTCAAACGATGCAGCAGGTCTTCGCGGAACAAGCCCTGCTTGACGCGTTCTTCGAGATCCTGGTG
>DATCLP010000522.1:0-3584 GCA_036563855.1 Steroidobacteraceae bacterium
GCGTCGAACGTGGGCCATTCCCAGCGATATTGCAGAAGCTCGCTACCGCGCTCGGTCAGCCAATGCCAAGCGCTGTGCGCTGGAATGATGGAAAACACGATGATCCCGACCTTCTCGCTCGACAGGCGGGCGAAGGCGAACCGTAGCAGCGGCACGACGATGACGAGCACCAGGAGCTGACCGAGCTCGACGCCGACATTGAACGCGAGCAGCGCGCTCAAGAGATGGCTCCCCGCAAACTGCATTCGGTCGGCCAGGATGAACGAGAAGCCGAATCCGTGGACCAGCCCGAAACAGAACACGATCCACCAGCGCCGATGCAGCTTCGCACCCAGCATGTTCTCTACCGCCATGTAGACGATCGATAGGGCGATGAGCGTTTCGATCAGGCTGGGGAACCACAGCGCGGACGGCGTGAATCCGAAGGCCGAGCTGATGAGCGTGATCGAATGGGCGATCGTGAAGGCAGTGATGACCGGGATGAGCGATCGCACGCTGCGCGCCGGTATCACCAGGCAGAACAAGAAGAGCAGATGATCGATGCCTTCGAGGATGTGCTCGAAGCCGAGCGCGACGAACCGAGAAAACGCGTACCACCAGCTCGGTTCGAGCTGAATGAGGCCAGGATCGCCAATGTAATTGAACGCCCGCTCGGGCCCGTTCGGCGGAAGGAACCGGAGGACCGTATGGGTCTCGATCCCGAGGCGTTCCAAGTTCGGGTCGACAGAGAGTCGGGCGTTGGAAGGTACGCTGTCGTAAGTCAAAAGCACATCGAGAAACGCCTGCTTCCAATAGATGTCTTCCTCGTTCGTCGGGCGAGGTCCGTGGATGTGAGCGAGGGCGGTTTCGAATTCCTGAAACGACCTGTCGCCGGCGTGCGCCACTTGAAGCTTCGCGAGCCGCGGCTGGGCGAGCTCCGAACCGTTTGCGAAAAAGCGCATGTTGTCGAGGACGTAAACCTTCGCGGCATCGTTCAGCGCGGGATCGATGCGCTCGAAGTCCAGATAGCCTTGGCCCCGCAGGGGAAACTCGATCTCGCTCAGCCCTTCCATGGGTACGCGTAGCAGCACGATGAGCTGCGTGTCCTGCGGCTTCACGTACATCAGGATCGTGAGCTTGCCAGGCAGGTCGTGGGCGGCCAGCCGGGGCGATGCGCAGAGCGAAACGAGCGCGACCGCGCAGACGAGAGCGAATCGAATCAGCAGATAGGGCATCGACGATCCTGTAACCACGTTTCGGCTGGCGCCTGTACCATGGAGCAGCTCACTCAATGTGAAGAAGCGTTGGGCCCGTCCGGCACCAGGTACTGCGGCTCAGTCGAAGTGAGTATAGTGCCGAGCGCTTGCTCGGTGCGGGCTCGTCGCGCTGGATCCGTATCCCGATGGGAACCGCGGACGACAAGCTCAAAGAACGACTCGTGCGTGATCGCACGTGGCTTGAGTGGTGCTCAAGTCGACACTATCGGCAGGGGGAAGCGATGCCAGTCAACAAGATCAAGGTTGCAGTGGCCACTGCGCTCGCGCTTGGATTCGTCGGCCTAGGAGTAGGCCAGTTCAAACTGCAGCAGCAGGCCGAAGCTGCTTCGATCAAAGCGCCCGTTTTCGAAGTCGATCCGTTCTGGCCGAAGCCGCTTCCGAATCATTGGATTCTCGGCAACGTGATCGGCGTGGCCGTGGACGAGCGAGATCACGTGTACATCGTGCATCGCGATTCCGACAGCATGTTCCGCGGCGCTACCGAGATCGGCTTGAAGCTCGGGGTGAGCGAGTGCTGCACGCCGGCACCGCCGGTGCTCGAGTTCGATCCCGACGGCAATCTCGTCAACGCGTGGGGCGGCCCAGGCGAAGGTTACACTTGGCCGAGCTCCAATCACGGCATGGAAGTCGACAGCAAGGGCAACATTTGGATCGGCGGCAATGGAGGCAGGCCTGGCACCGGCGATCGTCCAGGCGAGCCGTGGGATTCGCACATCCTGAAATTCACGCGCGACGGTAAGTTCCTGCAGCAGATCGGCGAGCCCGGCCAGCCCGCAAACAGCAACAGCACGACGCATTTCGGCCGCGTCGCCGAGATCGCAATCGATCACAAGGCGAACGAGGCCTATATCGCGGACGGCTACGGCAACAAGCGGGTCGTCGTGCTCGACGTCGATACAGGCGCGTTCAAGCGGTACTGGGGCGCGTACGGTAACAAGCCGGTCGACGAGCGCGTCGACTACACGCCGGGCGGCGAGCTGCCGAAACAGTTCCGCGGTCCGGTGCACTGCGCGATCCCTTCGAACGATGGACTGATCTACGTGTGCGATCGTGGCGCGAACCGAATTCAAGTGTTCAAGACGGACGGTACCTTCGTGAAAGAGAAGGTGATTGCGCCGAACACGCGGGCGCAAGGCTCGACTTGGGATATCGCATTTTCACGCGATCCGAAACAGACCTACATGTACGTCGCCGACGGTCAGAACATGAAGGTATACGTGATCGAGCGCGAGTCGCTGGAAGTGCTGTATTCCTTCGGCGATGGCGGACGTCAGCCCGGCTTGTTCTACGCGCCGCACAGCATCGCAACGGATTCGAAGGGCAACATCTACACGACCGAGACGTACGAAGGTAAGCGCATCCAGAAGTTCGTCTACAAGGGAATCAAGTCGGTGCCGAAGCAGAACATGGGCCCGGCTTGGCCGGCTAAGGCGCTTTCGACGAAAAGTTGAGGGCTAAGTCGGAGGTGAGGGCGCGCATTTATCGAGAATGCGCGCTTCACCTACAACTCAAGGCGTTAAGTTAGATCGGCGCGCAAACGCGCCGCCTCGTAGTTCTCAACTTTCCATTCTCCATTCTCAATTCTTTGCGCGCGCCTGAGCGCTGCACAAAGCTTTTTTGCCGATCGACGCGCGCTCGGCTACTTTTGTTCGGTCGGCTCTTGCCGGGATTGGAGTGATTCGATGTCGATGAGATTCCTGCCGCGCCTGCTGTTGACGACTTCCAGCATGCTCGGTTTGGTAGCGCTGTCAGTGGCGCTTGCGAACGGACGTTCGACCAAGGATGGCGCATTCACCGCCGAACAAGCCGAGCGCGGCAAAGCCGTGTACGACAAATCCTGCGTCAACTGTCATCAAGTGGATTTCTATCGCGAGCGACTGGCGCGTTGGGAGAACAAGACGGTCGGCGAGTTGTTCGAGTCGATCGCCACGACGATGCCGGCCGATAACGTCGGTGGGCTCTTGACGAGCGAATATCTCGACGTGCTGGCTTACATCTTTTCGATCACCGGATCGCCTGCCGGCGATGAAGAGCTCACGACGGACAACATGGACGCGGTCGTGGTCGGACCGGTGCAGTGAGGAGCGCGCGCTCCTCACTGGATTGAAGGCTGACGGAAGAAAGCGCGTTTGCGGCTCTGTAGAGGCCAAAGACTGACCGCTCAAGGTAGAGCGCACGCTTTTACGCGCGCGCTCTACCCCGAGCCCCATGCCCCATGCCCCGAGCCCTCTAACCCTCTCCGCCGCCCGCGCGTTGCGGAGTCCTGATCGCCGAGGGCAGTGCCATGGCGATCAGCTTCGGGCCCGCCTGCAGCACGATGTACTGATG
>DATCLP010000523.1:0-3811 GCA_036563855.1 Steroidobacteraceae bacterium
CGTCTACGCGGACAGCCTCACGGCGGTTTCGGATCCGAGCTTTCGATACACGGACGGTGCGCGGTATCGAACTGCGTTGTCGGACTTCCGCTGGTCGTTTCGCATCGTCCGCAATCTCTATTGCGACATCTTGTTGACACCGCATCCGGAAGCTTCCGATTTATGGGGACGCTTGGCGCGTCGTGACGCCGGAGAACGCGATGCGCTCTATGACATGAATGCATGCCGTGCTTATTCGAATCAGGCGCTTCAGGCATTCGAAAAGCGGCTGGCGCAGGAAGCGCGCGAAACCCGATGATCTCGCCCGGTTGCAGTCTGCGGTTTCGATTGGATGGGATTTTCGGATCTGAGGGTGGACGCGTATGAGAACGGCGGTTGCGCTCGTATGCTTGGGATTGCTGGCCGCCTGCGGCCGCGAAACGCCTACGACATCTTCGACGCCTGATGCTTCGATCGAACCCGGCAGTGTCCCGCAGGCTGCCGCGTCCGTTTCTATCGAGCCTTTACCAGCGCTCTTTTCCGGTGTGTTGCCGTGCGCAGATTGCCCAGGGATTCGTTACGAGATCGACCTGCGGGCGAACAACATCTACTTCCTACGGATGACGTACCTCGACGCTGCGCCCGAGCGCCGCTACGAGGACATCGGTACGTGGTCGATTGCCTCGGATTTGCACACGCTTGCCCTGCGCGGTTCCCGTCTGGCGCCGCTCCTGTTTTCGATCTCGAGTTCGACGTCGCTGCGCAAGCTGGATTCGGAGGGCCAACCGATCGAAAGCGAGCTCAACTACACCTTGACCCGCAGCGAACCCTATGCGGCGCTCACGCCCGAGGTGCCGCTGAGGGGTACGTACTCGCTCATTGATGGGCAGGCCGTCGTGAAAGAGTGCAAGACCGGGCTCGAGCTGCGATTGGAAGGCGAGGGTGCCGCAAAGCTCGCCGAGCAATTCGCCAGTTTGAAGGAGGAGAAGAAACATTCGCCGCTCGTTGCAGCAGAAGGCCGCATCGAAGCACCGCCGGATGCGAGCGAGGCGAAACTCGTCCTCACTTCCACAGCGCGATTCTGGCCGGACGAATCCTGCACGATGCGTGGCGTCGCGCACGAGCTCGAAGGATCGCGCTGGGTGCTCGTCCAACTTGGCGACGAGCCGGTCGTTGTCGGAGCGGGCCGACCGGAACCCTACATCGTCTTGCAAAACTCGACGAAGGAGATTGCGGGTCATACCGGTTGCAACCGATTGAACGGCGGCTATCGGATCGACGGCAATAAGTTGCAGCTCAGCGAGGTCACGACGACACGCATGGCCTGTCCGGAGGCCGACATCGAGCATCGTTTCTTGAATGCGCTCGAGGCCGTCACCCGCTGGCGGCTCGAAGGCGATCGGCTCGTGCTACTCGATAGGGAAAATGCACCGCTCATGCAGCTCGAAGCGCGCAATCTGTAGTCGAATCGATACGCTCGGTCGGAGCGCACAGAACGCTTCGGCCTCATAAACCGCTCGCGTACGTCCCGCTCGCGGCGCATCATAGTCGTCACTTGGTTCCAAGCGTGGAGGCGAGGATGGCAAAGGCGACGAAGAAGAAGGCGGTCAAAACATCGTCTGCGGCGTCGAAGAAGCGTTCGGCAAACGCGCGTGCCAGCGCAAAGAGCCCGAAGAAGGTGGTTAAGGCCGACAAGGCGCCGGCCAAGAAGACTGCGAAGGCTGCACCTAGGGCGAAATCGTCCGAAGCCGCGCGCGCCTCGAAGCCTGCGGCTCGACCGGCTGCGCCGACGACTGTGAGCTGGACGGATGCGATCAAGCAGGCGCTCGAGCGTCGCGACCGCCAGCCGAGCTATCCGGGCGCTGGGTCGGATAGCTGGAAGAACCGGCCCAAGCGATGATCATTAATTAATTCCTAGTCCGCGGTGGATTGCCGGGCGTAGACGACAGATTCGTCCGGTGCCGGTACGAGCGCCGTGACGACGAACTTCGGGTGCATCCGCGCGCTCGAGGCGAGCGGGCAGCTCAGGCGGTTCTCGGCTCGTACGGCAAGCTGCGGAAAAACTTGCGTCGAGAGGGCGCGCAACAGCTCGCAATCGCCGCCGTCGATATTCCGCAGCTTGTGCAGAGCGACGGTCTGCCACTGTGCCGGGAAGCGTCCCAGATCGTTCTCCGTCGGCAACGAAATCTTGTTGAGGCGTGCAACGAGCAGATGTTCGGTCGAGTAAGTGGTCGCGGCCCGGACGTTCTCGGGCGTGGCCTCGATCGGTGCGGCCATGGTGATCACCGCGACGGCGCGATTCGTCAATCCGCCTGCTCGGCAAGCAAGCTGGACCTTCAAGCCTGAACTAGCCCCGACGGCTGTCAGCACCGAGGCGATTTTCCGCTCGAGCGCTTCGCACGAGTAGAGCGTGCGATGGCCGCGATAGTCGAATTCGAGCTGTTGAACGCGCCAAATCGCCGTGATGTCGCCTCGGGGCTCCGATGCTTGAACTGCCGTTGCGGCAGCACTTGCGAGCAGGCACAGCGACACCGCCAAGTGTTGTTTCTTGCTGCGTGCGTGAATCATGGGCGGCCAGGCTCCCGATTCGTCGTGCGGCTCGATTCTGTGCATTCCCGCGAGAAGAATTTGGAATCCACCTCGCACTGTCTACACGGGAACTCGATGATCCGAGCTTGAGCTGAAACCTTAAGGGCGCCTTTCGCTTGACGCGTGGAGATGTCAAAGAGCGTCGCTCGATTACAACGAACCGCTGGTCGCGGCGCCTTTTCTGTGTTGTTTTGGCTACGGAGCGATCGTTGCGAGCGGCGCGACATGCAGCTCGCACGAACGACCGATTGCGGAGGCGGGAAAGGAATTTCTGGGGAAGTTACCCGGAAATTCGTCTCCATGAGCGGCCCTCGCGCTCCGATACTCCGCTCGTCGTTCGAATGGAGACCCAACACGCATGGAACGCGTCAAGTCGGCTCGATCGGCGCTTCGCACCTTTCCCTATCGCCAGTGCGGCGCCTCGATCGTCGAAGCCGTCATCGCGCTGCCGATTCTTCTGGTCGTCATTCTCGGCGCAATTCAGTTCGCGCTGATCTACGAAGCGAAGGCCACCCTGAACCATGCGAGTCTGCAAGCAGCACGACTCGGTGCTGTCCGCAATGCCGATCCTGATGCGATTCGGCGCGGACTGGCGAGGGGCCTGGCACCTCTGTACTCGCCGGAGTCATCGCTCTCCGGGCTGATGAGCACGATCAATCGAATAGAAACCGAGTTGGCCGTCGACGCACGCATTCGCATTCTCAATCCCACGCGCGAAGCGTTCGACGATTTCGGCGAGGACGTCGACGGTCGACGAGAAATTCCGAACGATCGCTTGCATACGCGCAGCACGGCCGTCGGTCCCCGCAGCGGTGTGAACATCCAAGACGCGAACCTGCTGAGAGTGGAGATCACGTATGGCTACGAGCTGCATGTGCCGCTCGTCAATTGGTTCATTGCGCGTGTGCTCTTGGGAGTGAGAAGCGATGCGGATGGTTTCGAGCAGCAACTTCTGCGGCGTACACGGCTGCCGATCATCGCTACGGCTACGGTACGGATGCAGTCGCCCGCTCGGTTGAGCGATGCGGTGGTTTCGGTCAGCGATTTCCCCGAGCTCGAACGAATTCCGAGCGGATCCGTACCGCCACGCGCAAGCGAGGATGAGCAGGACGAAACAGAGCGCGACGAACACGACGATCCGCATTCGCCGGACGAAGAAGACGATGACGACGGTTCCAGTCTCAGCGATGGCTTCTTCGGTTTCGGCGAAGGCAGCTACGAGAATCCGGCCGGAGGCGGAAGC
>DATCLP010000524.1:0-5005 GCA_036563855.1 Steroidobacteraceae bacterium
TACTTGAACCGTGCGTGGGCGCGATCGCGCCGGTCGCCGTAGTCGCGCTGGATGCACATCGTGTGCTCGGCGACCGCAAACACATCCTCTGCCGAACAGAACCCGACGAGGGTACCGAGCCGCGGAAACGTCGCAGGCACCTTGTGCGTCATGCCCATGCCGCCGCCGACGAGCACGTCGTAGCCGACGATGCGATCGCCCTCGACGATAGCGATCAGCCCCAAGTCGTGCGCGTACACGTCTACGTCGTTCTGCGGCGGCACCGCGATCGCAATCTTGAATTTGCGTGGCAGGTACGTGCGGCCGTAGATCGGCTCTTCCTCGCCGTTCCGCGCAGGCTGCGGCGGCTGCTGCAGGAAGACCTCCCGATACGCGCCCGTACGCGGCAACAGGTGCTGACTGATACGCTGAGCAGTTACCGTTGCCTGCTCGTGGACGCACGAGAGCAACGGATTCGCGGCGCAGATCACGTTACGATTGTCGTCGCCGCATGCGGCGATCGTATCGAGCCCGGCTGCGACGATGCCTTGGATGTGCCTGCGCAGGTTCTCTTTGAGCACCCCATGAAATTGAAACGTCTGCCGCGTCGTCACGCGCAGCGTTCCGTTCGCCGTCTCGCGAGCTTGCGCATCGAGCGCAAGCCACTGAGAAGCCGTACAGACGCCGCCGGGCAGCCGCACGCGAACCATGAATTGATAGTGCGGCTCGAGCTTCGCCAGTCGACGCTCCTCGCGCAGGTCGCGATCGTCCTGCTGATAGATACCGAAGAACTTCGTGAGCTTCGTATCGTCCTCGCGAATGGCGCCGGTCAGAGGGTCCGACAGACTTTCCTCGAGGGTGCCTCGCAGATACCGGCTCGCGTACTTAAGGCGTTCGTTGGCGTGCAGCTCCTCGAGCGGCTGCGACAGATCGTAGCGCCGGTCCATCAATAGACGTCCTTCTGATACCTTCGTTCGCGCTGAAGCTGTAGAAGGTATTCGTCGGCCTGCTCGTCGCTCAGCGCACCGTGCTCTTGCACGATCTGGCGCAACGTGCGCTCGACATCGGGCGCCATGCGCTCGGCGTCGCCGCAGACATAAATGGACGCCCCTTCCTGCAGCCACGCGTACAACTCGCGTCCGTGCTCGAGCATGCGATGCTGGACATACACCTTCTGCGCGCCGTCGCGGGAAAACGCCACATCCATGCGATGCAGCGTCCCGCGCTTGCGATGCTCGAGCCACTCGGCCTGATACAAGAAGTCGTGTCGGAACGAGCGGTCGCCGAAGAACAGCCAGTTCTTGCCCTTCGCGCCGACCGCGGCCCGTTCCGCGACGAACGCTCTGAACGGCGCAACGCCGGTGCCCGCACCGATCATGACGATCGGCGTTTCGGGCGACGCGGGCAAACGGAATGCTGGGTTGCGATGCGGATAGACGAGCGCGACATCGTTCGCACCGACGAGATCAGCCAACGCACCGGAGACCACGCCCGTGCGGACGCGGCCGTGCGATTCATAGCGAACGACGCTGACCGTCAGATGGATTTCGTCGGGCGTCGCACGCGGGCTCGATGCAATCGAGTACAGGCGCGGCGCAAGGGGCCGCAACAGCTTGGCGAATTCGTTAGCGTCCAGACCCCGCACGGGATACTCGGTAACGAGATCGAGCAGATCCCTGCCGTGCAAATAGCCCGAAAGCTGCTGCTCGCGCCCCGGTAGCAAGAGCTCTGCAAGCTCCTTCGCACCGATCGCGCTGCTATAGCGCTCGACGAGCGCGCGGTTGAGCACTCCGATGTCGAGCTGATGAACGAGCGCCTCTCGAAGCGGTAGCATCTGTGTCGCGACGACGGGCACGGGCGTTTCGGGATCGAATGGGAGCAGCGCGAGCAATGCGTCGACGTCGGGTTCGCGGTTGCGCGGCACGATGCCGAGTGCATCGCCCGGCTCGTAATGAATGCCGGATCCGTCGATCGACAGCTCGATGTGTCGCACGTCTTTCGTGGATCCGCGCGCAGTGAGCCGCTGATTCACGAGCACGGCGGCTCGAAACGGATTCTTGCGCGTGTAAGCGGTCGTGACCGATGCGGTCGGGCGCGACAGCGGGTTCGTCGCAGATGCCTGCGTCGGACGCTGCTTGGCAAGAAGATCCACGACCGCATCGATCCAGACGCTTGCGCGCTCGTGAAAATCGACATCGCATTCGGTGCGCTCGTAGAAACGCTGTGCGCCGAGCGCCTCGAGCTGCGCATCGAATCGCCGCCCGGTCTCGCAGAACTTTTCGTAGCTCGAGTCCCCGAGCGCCAGCACGGCGTACTTCAAGTGATCGAGCTTGGGTGCCTTACGGCTGTGGAGCAGGTCGTAGAGCGGACGCGCTCGATCGGGCGGCTCGCCCTCGCCGTGCGTGCTGACGACGACGAGCAGGTATTGGGTTTCGAGCAAATCGTTTTTGCTCGCATCGAGCATGTCGAGCGTGCGGCAGGCGAGTCCGCGCGCAGCCAGTGCGTCGCCGATTCGTTTGCCGAGTTGCTCGCAGTTGCCGCTGTGAGAGCCGTACAGCACCGTCACGAACGGCTGCGATACGGCGCTCGGCGTCTCAACGGTCGTTGCATCCAACGCCGCGCTGCCGAGCAGATAACCGCTCAGCCACACGCGCTGCACGGAGTCGAGGCGCGACACGAGGCGCTGAACCTCGTCTACCAAAGTCGGATCGAATGGTGCAGTCACCCACCGATCTGCACCACCCGACCGACGTTCTATCGGCGGCGAGGAACTGCTCACGAGGCGCGCCTTGGCGCGATTAGGACGGCTGCTTCACCACGCGCAGGTAGGGGCGCTGCTCGTTCCATCCGCCCGGGAACAGCTTGCGGGCCTCATCGTTCGACACCGACGGGACGATGATCACGTCCTGTCCCGGCTGCCAGTTCACCGGCGTCGCCACCTTGTGCTTGTCGGTGAGCTGAAGCGAATCGACAACCCGCAGGATCTCGTCGAAATTGCGTCCAGTGCTCGCCGGATACGTGATCATCGCGCGGATCTTCTTTTGCGGATCGATGAAGAACACCGAGCGCACCGTGAAGGTGTTATCGGCCTTCGGGTGCAGCATGCCGTAGAGATTCGCGACGTGACGGTCCGGGTCGCCGATGATCGGAAAGCGCGGACGCGCGCCTTGCGTCTGCTCGATGTCATCCGCCCAGCGCTCATGGTCCTTTACCGCGTCGACGGACAGTCCGATGACCTTGACGTTGCGCTTCTCGAACTCCGGGCGCAGGCGCTCGGTATAGCCGAGCTCCGTCGTGCACACGGGCGTGAAGTCCTTGGGGTGCGAGAACAAAACGCCCCAGCTATTACCGAGCCATTCGTGGAAACGAATCCGCCCGGCGGTCGTGTCGGCTTCGAAATCGGGGGCAGTGTCGCCCAGTTGCAAGCTCATCGTTCTCTCCCTTCGGTGTTTGCGTACTCAGGGGTCGTCAAAATAACACCTCACAACGTGATAGAAATAAATCGAAAGGATGTGACGGCATTACATCTGGCTATGAGCGCCGACGCGCTGGCAAACTGCCCGACAGTCGAGCCAGAGTAGAACAATGACGACCCGAGTGACGAAGCGGCAGTACGAAGCGCTCGCCAATTTCCGCTATCAACTCAGGCGCTATATGCGCTACAGCGAAGAGCTCACCCGACACCACGGCATGACCCCGCTGCAGTACCAATTGCTGCTGCAAATCAAGGGCTTTCCGGGCCGGGACTACGCTACGGTGACGGAACTGGCGGAGCGTCTTC
The DNA here is from genome assembly GCA_036563855.1 of Steroidobacteraceae bacterium. Lineage (GTDB taxonomy): Bacteria > Pseudomonadota > Gammaproteobacteria > Steroidobacterales > Steroidobacteraceae > Steroidobacter. The sequence continues at coordinate 3,761 of DATCLP010000524.1, forward strand.
AGGCGCACCATCACGGCGTCGTGGCGCTAGTGACGCGCTGCGAGCAGGCGGGTCTGGTCGAGCGGCGTGCGAGCGCCGCCGACAAGCGGCGCGTCGAAGTTCACCTGACCCTCAAAGGCGCCCGCCAACTCGAACGTCTCGCAGAGCTCCACCTCAAAGAGCTAATGGAGCTGAAGGGTCGGTTCGTCGTGCCGGGACAATCGTAGCTCTGAGAGAGCCCAGGGCTCGGGGCGCGAAGCCACGGGCGACTCGAGCCGACCACCGTCCGAACGCGCCGCGGAATTCTCAATTCTTTTGGAACCGAAACCTGCACACGTGGCCTCCCCGCGCCATGCACTCGTGCAGCTCGACCTTGCTGCCGGTGTATCCGGAGAGGAGCGCCAGATCGAAATGGCAAATCTCCGGGTGCTTCATCGCCAGCTCGTGAAACACGCAGTTGTCGGCCTCGAGCGTCGGAGCGCCGCCGATGTCCTTGCCGACTCGCGCGTCATACCCGAGTTCGTCCATGACTTCCGACAGCCGCTCGATGTTCTCGCGGCGGCTGCCGCCGGTCGGCTTACGTTGCCGTAAGTTTTCGACAACGGCCGCTGCAATCCGGCCGAGGCGTGCGCGCAATCCGGCCGGACCGTGCTCGCGGGTGATCTCCTCGACCAGAAGCTGCGCGAACCAGGAGTAGTGCCGCGGGAAGGCCTCCCGCCCCTGCTCCGTCAGAACGAAGAGCTGCTGCGGCCGCCCGCCGGAAGCCCGCGATCCTCGCGGCTCTACGAATCCGTCGCGCATCAGCGAGGCGAGATGTTGTCGCACGGCCGTGCGCGTCACGCCGATGGCAGCCGCGATCTCGTCGATCGCCGCGCCCGCCTTATTCCTAAGCAGATAGCGCATCAGGGCCTTGCGCCGCTCGCCGAATACATCGCGCATCGTCGTCTCCATCAGGCTTTTGGCATATTAAGCTTTCGAAAGTGATTTTTCACTCTTATAGCTAGGGCTCCTGGTTGGACGAAGTGAGGAGTCTGGAAATGAAATCTCGAATCGCTGCCTTGTTTGCTGCGCTCGCGCTCGCGAGCTTCGGCACCGCCGGCGCGGAGAATGCCAAGCCGGCAACCCCGGTCCCGGCGAAGGTCGTTGAAACCAAGGCCGCGTTGCGCGACCTGTGGGTGGGCCACGTGTTCTGGGTTCGCAATGTCGTCCAGGCGCGCCTCGCGAACGATGCTTCGCGCGCAAAAGCGTACGAGCAGGAAGTCGTCG
>DATCLP010000525.1:0-2457 GCA_036563855.1 Steroidobacteraceae bacterium
CGAGTACTTCGAAGAGGTTGCCCCCACCACGACGCGCCCGCGGCTCGCGTCGGCGCAGCGGTAACGCTTACGCGCCCGACGGCATCCCCAGATCGACGACCTCCACGTCCTCGGTCGCAAATTGCTCGCCGAGGAACAGCGTACCCACGCGTGCGAAGCGTTCCGGCCCGTCGGTGGCCAACAAGCTGACTCGCCCTGTCGCAGTCCGCGTCGACCGATCGTCTCCGCCAAGCTGGGCGGCAAGCTCCGAAGCCGTCGTCGCCGCGGAATCCACGATGGCAACTTCGGAGCCAACGACGTTACGGAGCGCATCCGCCAATACCGGGAAGTGCGTGCAGCCAAGCAATAGCGTGTCGATCCGCGGTTCGGCCTGAAATACTGGATCGAGGTATCGATGCGCGATCGCTTCGACAATGGGGCCTTCCGTCCAGCCCTCCTCCGCCAGGGATACGAACAGGGAGCACGGCGTTGCGACGACTTGCACGTCCGGCCGCAACTGGGCGATGCAGCGCTGATACGCACCGCCGCGAACAGTCGCCTCTGTTGCAATGACCGCAATCACCCCTGACTTGGTCGCGCGACACCCCGCCGCGGCGCCCGGTTCGATGACGCCGATTACGGGCATCGGTGCAAATCGTGCGCGCAGTACTTCCAAAGCGACCGCAGAGGCGGTGTTACATGCGATCACCAGATATTTGATACCGCGACCGACCAGGAATTCGCTTGCCTGCAACGAGTAGCGCAGCACTGAGTCCGCACTCTTCGTGCCGTAAGGCAGACGCGCCGTATCACCGAGATAAACGAAGCTTTCGTGAGGCAGGCGATCTCGGAGCGCGCGTAGAACGGTGAGCCCACCGACACCGGAATCGAACACGCCGATCGGCAAATCGCGGAGCGAGGAACCTCGGCTTGTTACGGATTGGACAATGTCGCTTCGACCAAGCCGTTGTTTCGTCGAATCTCCCTCGGTCACCTGTCACTCCGCGATCAGTTGCGCGTAGCTCTGCACGTCGATGTTGCTCCCGCACACGATGACGGCGACACGCTTACCTCGCAAGTGCTCCCGTAACGGTCCGAGCAACGCCGCAGTCGAGGCTGCGCCCGCTGGTTCGACGGCCAGCTTGGCGGTACGAAGCAGTACCCGCATCGCTGCCCGCAGCTCTGCATCGCTCACAAGAACGAGCCGATCGACATTGCGACGACAGAGCTCGAACGAAAACGGCAATGCGTACGGGGCCCCGAGACTATCGGCGATCGTCGCGACGCGCTCGATGGACCGCGGTTCTCCGGCCGCGAAGCTGCGATGCATGCTATCGGCGCCTTCGGGTTCCACACCGATGACCTCGCACTTCGGCGCCAACAATTTGACCGCCGAGGAGACGCCGGCACAGAGCCCTCCGCCACCGATCGGAATGATAACGGCATCGAGATCAGGAACCTGCTCGCACAGCTCCATGCCGAGAGTTGCCGTGCCCAACGCCGTCAGGCGTCCGTCGAAAGGATGAATTAGCGTTCGCCCCTCGGCCTCGATCTCGCGCACACGCTCGAAGCCGGCATGCGCGTCCGGGGCGAGCTCGATCTCTGCACCGAACGCTTTGCACAATTCGATCCTCAAGGGATTGGCCGTGGCGATCATCACGACCTTGGCGTGCGTGCCGACCTCGCGTGCCGCAAAAGCGACCGCAATCGCATGATTGCCGGCACTGATCGCCGTCACGCCCCGCGCACGCTGATCGTCGTTCAGCGCCAACGCATTAAGTAGTGCACCGCGAGCCTTGAACGTCCCGGTATGTTGGAACAGTTCGAGCTTCGCAAATACCGTCGTGTCCGATCCGAGCGCGAGGTCGATTTCGGGCGAGCGCAATACATGAACCGGAGTACGTACGATACGCATGGCCAGCGCACGTGCGGCCTCGCTAATTTCCGAAAGCGACAGTGGCTCGATCATTCGTTGAGATCCGCACGCCGGTCGGCACCGTTCATGTTGCGACATAACACCCGAAACTCGGTCTTCGCAGTGCTACATCGCCGCGGCATAATGGCGCGGTAGCTGCCGTTGAGCAGACTTGTGCCCATGAACAAGAACGATTGAGACCGTTCGGGGATTTGACTATGGAGCGACGCCTCCACACTCGTCATCGCGCACGCACCGCCGTCTATGTTTCCATTCCGGGCCGTCCCGGCAAGTTGTGCCGAGCACGTAACTTGAGTGCGAACGGCGTATTCATCGAGACCGAAAACCTCGGATTGAAGAAGGGTGCCGTCGTTCACCTAGCGTTTGCGATCAACCTGGGCGTGGTGACGAAGATTCATCGTCGAACGGCGATTGTGGCCCACGTATCTCGAGGCGGCACCGGTCTGATGATGGAAAGCCTGACCGGGACGAGGTAATCGTAAGGACTTGGGGCTCGGGGCGTGGGGCTTGGGGCCTCACGCCGTTGCCGCATGTTTCAAGTC
>DATCLP010000526.1:0-7385 GCA_036563855.1 Steroidobacteraceae bacterium
TCACATCGAGACCAGAGTATCCGGCGCGATTCCGGCGACTTCATAGCCGCGCTTGAAGTCGCGGACGTGCTTTGCCATCCATTTGCGCGCTTCGTTCGCATCCTTGTCGCGCAGCGCCGCAATGATGTTGCGTTGCGCATCGGCGATACGTGTGCGCGCCTGCGCCACTTTGTCGATCACCTGCGCCAATGAGGGCTTGAGCACTTGCGCGAGCGAGTGCTTGGCGAGCACGAGCACCTGATTGCGTGCCGCCATGCCGAGCAGCTCGAAGAACTCGGCGACGTACTCGACAGCGCGCGGATCGCCTTCAGGACAGCTCATGAATCGCTCGCGCGCCCGCACGAGCGCATCGAGATCCGCCTGCGTTCTGCGCTGCGCTGCAAGCGCCGCCACCTCCGGCTCGATGACCATCATCGCTTCCCACACGTCGACGAACGTCACGTCGTGCATCACGAGCGCTTGCCGCATGCCCGACGCCACTTTGTCCACGTGCGGACGGCTCACCAACATACGCTTCGAGCCCGGCGGTCGCCGGATGAGTCCGGCGCTTTCCAAGTGTCTCAGCGCTTCGCGGACAGTCGAGCGATGCACTCGGAACTGTTGCGCCAGCTCGATCTCCGAAGGCAGTACGTCGCCGTCGCGCAGTGCGCGCGACAGGATCTTCGCTTCGATGGCCGCCGACACGCGCGTGTATGCCGGTTCGCGCTCGACGGGCTCGAACAAAACCGCCGGCGTGTCGGCAGATTGCATACCGCTGCCGGGCTTGGCGCCGGCTCGTGCTGATTTGCGGGACTGGGTCACTTTGGTTCGGGTTGACATGAGGTCGGATTGTCCGACAATAGGACAAGTTTGTGTAGGTCGGGATCGAGACGATGTTGGACTTCGATTTCGGGCTCGGCGACGACATCGATGCGTTGCGGACGAGCATCGCACAGTTTGCGCAAGACCGTATCGCCCCCCTCGCCGCGCAAATCGACCGCGAAAACCGTTTCCCGCGCGAGCTCTGGCCCGAGCTCGGCGAACTGGGCCTGCTCGGCATCACGGTCGAGGAAGAGTACGGCGGCGCTGGCCTCGGCTATCTCGCCCATGTCGTTGCCATGGAGGAGATCAGCCGCGCCTCGGCATCGATCGGCTTGTCGTACGGCGCCCATTCCAACCTGTGCGTCAATCAGCTCCGCCGCTGGGGAACGCCGGAGCAAAAACGAAAATACCTGCCGAAACTCCTCACGGGCGAGCACGTCGGCGCGCTGGCAATGAGTGAGCCCGGCGCCGGCTCGGACGTGATCGGAATGCGCACGCGCGCCGAGCGGCGCGGTGATGTGTACATCTTGAACGGCTCGAAGATGTGGATCACGAACGGGCCGGTCGCCGATGTATTCATCGTCTACGCCACGCTCGATCCAGAGCTCAGCTCGCGCGGCATCACGGCATTCATCATAGAACGCGGCATGCCCGGATTCAGCACGGGGCCGAAGCTCGACAAGCTCGGGATGCGCGGCTCCGACACCTGCGAGCTGATCTTCCAGGATTGCGAGGTGCCGGCGGAGAACGTGCTGCACAAGGAAGGTTTCGGCGCCCAAGTCCTCATGAGCGGCCTCGATTACGAGCGAGTCGTTCTCGCCGGCGGTCCGCTCGGCATCATGCGCGCGTGTCTCGACACCACCCTGCCTTACGTTCACGAACGCAAGCAGTTCGGTCGTCCGATCGGCACGTTCCAACTCATGCAAGCAAAGATTGCCGACATGTACACGACGATGAACGCTTGCCGCGCATACGTTTACTCCGTTGCGCGCGCGTGCGATCGCGGTCAAATCACACGTTTCGATGCCGCCGGTTGCATCCTCCAAGCGTCTGAGAAGGCGACGTGGATGGCGCTCGAAGCGATTCAAGCGCTCGGCGGCAACGGCTACATCAACGACTATCCGACCGGGCGGTTCTTGCGCGACGCCAAGTTGTACGAGATCGGTGCCGGTACGAGCGAGATTCGTCGCATGCTCATCGGTCGCGAATTGTTCGAGGCCACTGCATGATTTCCACTCGAGTCGATCGCAACTCCGAAGCGTTCCATATCAACGATTCCTACATGCGCGGGCTCGCCGCCGAGCTCAAGCGGCGGCTCGAGCTCGTTGCGCTGGGCGGAGGCGATGAGGCGCGCCGCAAACACACCGAGCGCGGCAAGCTGCTCGTGCGCGATCGCATCGCGCTGCTCTGCGATCCTGGCGCACCGTTTCTCGAGCTTTCGGCGCTTGCGGCCGAAGGGATGTACGACAACGGCGCGCCGAGCGCCGGCATCGTGACGGGCATCGGCCGCGTTCACGGCCGCGACGTCATGGTCGTCGCGAACGATGCGACGGTCAAAGGCGGAACGTATTTTCCGATGACCGTGAAGAAGCACCTGCGGGCACAGGAAATCGCCGCCGAAAATCACTTGCCTTGCATTTATCTCGTCGATTCCGGCGGCGCTTACTTGCCGATGCAGGACGAAGTGTTTCCCGATCGCGATCACTTCGGACGCATCTTCTTCAACCAGGCGCGCATGTCGGCAGCCGGCATTCCGCAGATTGCCGTCGTCATGGGCTCGTGCACGGCGGGCGGTGCCTACGTCCCTGCGATGTGCGACGAAACGATCATCGTGCGCAAGCAAGGCACGATCTTTCTCGGCGGCCCTCCCCTCGTTCGCGCAGCGACCGGAGAAGTCGTGGATGCGGAGTCGCTCGGCGGCGGCGACGTACACACACGCATTTCCGGCGTTGCGGACATGCTCGCGGATAACGACGAGCATGCGCTATCGCTCGCGCGCGAGACGGTGCTGCATCTCAACGCGCCGCGTCGACCCTGGCTCGAGCGCATCGAAACGCGGGAGCCGGTGCATCCCATCGAGGATCTCTACGGCATCGTGCCTCGCGATACTCGCTTCACGTACGACGTTCGCGAAGTGATCGCCCGTATCGTCGACGCCTCGGAGTTTCACGAATTCAAGCCGCTCTACGGCAAGACATTGGTGTGCGGGTTCGCGCACTTGTACGGCTTCCCGGTCGCGATCCTCGCGAACAACGGCATCCTGTTCTCCGAAAGCGCGCTCAAGGGCGCGCACTTCGTGCAGCTCGCGAACCGCCGCGGCATTCCGCTCATCTTCCTGCAAAACATCACCGGCTTCATGGTCGGCAAGAAAGTCGAGCACGAAGGCATTGCGAAGAACGGCGCCAAGCTCGTGACGGCCGTCGCCTGCTCGCGCGTTCCGAAGTTCACCGTGATCATCGGCGGCTCGTTCGGCGCCGGTAACTACGCGATGTGCGGGCGTGCGTACGCACCGCGGATGTTGTGGATGTGGCCGAATGCGCGCATTTCGGTCATGGGCGGCGAACAAGCGGCACAGGTGCTCGCCACTGTGCGTGCGGATGGTTTCAAGGCACGCGGCGAAACCTGGGACGAGGACGACAAGAACCGGTTCATCGCCGAAATCCGCGAGCAATACGAAACCCAAGGCAACCCCTACTACGCAACTGCACGGCTGTGGGATGATGGCGTCATCGATCCCATCGATACGCGTTCGGTGCTCGGCCGCGCGCTCGAAGTGGCCGCGAACGGTCCTGCGCCTGGCGATGAGCAGTACGGCATCTTCCGCATGTAGCTACGAGTGAACATCCCATGCTCGTCACGACCACTCTGTCGGAGCGCGGCGTTGCGACGGTCACGCTGAATCGTCCCGAAAAGCACAACGCCTTGGATGGCGAAACGCTGAAACAATTGCACGCTGCGCTGCTCGATGTCGAACGCAACGCCGATGCGCGCGTCGTCGTGCTGACCGGCGCAGGCAAGAGCTTCTGCGCGGGCGCGGATATTGCGCACATGCGCTCGATGATGGGCGCCTCGGAAGAAGCGAATTACGCCGACGCTCGTCTGCTTGCCGACTGTTTGCGCACGCTCGATGAGCTTCCGATCCCGGTGATCGCGCGTGTCAACGGCAACGTCTTCGGGGGAGGCCTCGGCCTAGTCGCCTGCGCCGACATCGCGATCACGATAGCCTCGGCCAAGTTCGCTTTGACGGAAGTTCGGCTCGGCATCGTGCCCGCGGCGATTTCGCCCTATGTCGTCGCCGCGATAGGCGCTCGCCAGGCACGGCGTTTGTTCCTGACGAGCGCAACGTTCGACGGAGAGGAAGCACGCGCGCTGGGCTTGGCGCATTTCGTCTGCGCAGAATCCGAGCTCGATACCTGCGTCGAGGCGCAAGTCGATCTGATACTGCGAGGCGCTCCGACTGCACTGCGAGCCGCAAAACAGCTCATCCGCGATGTGAGCCCGCCGCGCGATCCGAGCCTCGCCGACAAGACCGCCCGATTGCTTGCTTCCTTGCGTGTCAGCCCCGAGGGCCAGGAAGGATTGAGCGCGTTTCTCGAACGGCGGAAAGCGAGCTGGATGAAAGACTGAGGAAGGGCTCGGGCGACGGGCCACGAGCTACGGTTAGAACAAACAGCCACGGGTTAGGACCTACGGTTGACATTAGAGCACGCCACCGCCGCGCACCTTATGTTTGCCGGCTGCGCTCGTACTCGAACAAATTGCGCCGGATCCTTGACTGGTAGCCTGAAATTTCAGGGACCACCCTCGTCATAGCCCAAGGTATTCTGGCCGTCGCCCGACTATCGCCCTTTGTGCAACGCAAAAGAAGCGGCTAACATCCGACGCCCTTCTCTTCTCGGGGACTACGATGCAGCTCAACGGCAAAGTCGCCGTCATCACGGGCGGCGGTCGCGGAATCGGTCGCGCGATGGCACTGGCATTCGCGCACAAAGGCGCCAACGTGGCAGCGTTGGACTTGAACGAGAAAGATCTCGACACGACGGTGCGCGAATGCCGCGCGCTCGGCGTGCGCGCAGAAGCGTATATCTGCAACGTCACCGTCGAGGATGCAGTCTGTACGACGCTCGACCGCGTCGTGAGCGACTTTGGCCGACTCGATGTCATGGCCAACAATGCCGGCATCACCAAGGATGCATTGCTGGTCAAGGTGCAGGACGGCAAAGTCGTCAGCAAAATGTCGCTGCAGCAATGGCAGGCCGTCATCGACGTCAATCTGACGGGCGTATTTCTCGGCGGCCGCGAAGCGGCTGCGCGCATGATCGAGCTCGGTAACGGCGGCGTCATCATCAATACTTCGAGCATTTCGCGTGCCGGTAATATCGGCCAATCCAATTACTCCGCGACGAAGGCGGGCGTGGTCGCCATGACCACGGTCTGGGCGAAGGAGCTGGCGCGCTACGGCATTCGGGTCGGCGCCATTGCGCCGGGCTTCACACGTACGGAGATCCTCGATTCAATGCGGCCGGAAATGATCGAGAAGATGGTGGCTGCCGTGCCGCTCAAGCGTATGGCGGAACCGGCCGAAATGGCTCATGCGGCGATCTTCATCGCCGAGAACGATTACTTCTCCGGGCGCGTCATCGAAGTCGACGGCGCGCAGCGGCTCTAGCGAGCGCTCAGCCAGGCGGAGCGCTGTTCATCCAGTTACCAACGAGGGGGACGAATGAAGCTCAATGAACTTCGTGCGGTTATCACCGGAGGGGCCTCGGGCCTCGGCAATGCAGTCGCAACGAAACTCGTCGCTGCAGGCGCGCAAGTCACTTTGATCGATGTGAATGCCGCTGCAGGAGAAGCCGCCGCCAAGGCGTTGGGTGCATCCGCACGGTTCAAGCACGTCGACGTGACGAACGAAGCCGCGGTGAACGCTGCGATCGAGGCAGCGAAGGCGGAAATGGGCGGATTGAATCTGGCCGTGAATTGCGCAGGCATCGGCCATCCACGCAGAATCGTCAACAAAGAAGGTCCGATGCCCGGCGAGTTATTCCGCAAGGTCATCGAAGTGAACCTCGTCGGCACGCTGCTCGTCTCGAAGGCGGCAGCCGCGCTGATGCAACAGAACGCGCCGAACGAGGAAGGCGAGCGCGGCTTGATCATCATGACGGCTTCGGTCGCCGCGTTCGACGGCCAGATCGGCCAGGTCGCATACTCGGCGTCCAAGGGCGGCGTCGTCGGCATGACATTGCCGATGGCACGCGACCTTGCAGGACTCGGCATTCGCGTGATGACGATCGCGCCTGGCGTCTTCAAGACGCCGATGGTGGCAGCGCTGCCGCAAGAAGCGCAGGATTCGCTCGGCAAACAAGTCCCGTTCCCGCCGCGCCTCGGCCGGCCCGAAGAATTCGCTGCGCTGGTCGCCCACATCTGCGAGAACGTGATGCTGAACGGCGAATGCATCCGCCTCGACGGCGCGATTCGCATGGCGCCGAAATAGGCGATCCGCAACCACGGGCTTCGGGGAGCACCATGACGAGAATTCGCAACTGGTTGTGCCTTTTCGTCACCGCCGTGCTCGGAGGATGTGCTGCACCGATGAGCGTGCAGCCTCCGACCGAAACCGCATCCGCTTCGGCCGCAGCACCGGCTGCGCTGAACATTTCCGTCGAGTACTACCGGCTGCGCAACGGATTGCGCGTCGTGCTGAGCGAAGACCATTCCGTGCCGGTCGCGACGATCGGCGTCTATTACAACATCGGTTTTCGTATCGAGCCGAAAGGCCGCACGGGATTTGCGCACTTGTTCGAGCACCTGATGTTCCAAGGCTCGAAGAACCTGCCGAAGGGCGAGTTCTTCAAGACCGTGCAGGGTCTCGGCGGTCAGCTCAACGGATCGACGCGATTCGATTTCACGAATTACTACGAGGCGTTCCCGTCGAACGCGCTCGAGACGATGCTGTGGGCCGAAGCCGATCGGATGCGCAGCCTCGAGATCACGCAAGAAAACCTCGAGAACCAACAAGGCGTCGTCAAGGAGGAAGTGAAGGTAAACGTGTTGAACCAGCCGTACGGCGGCTTCCCGTGGCTGCAATTGCCGCAGGTTGCCAACGTGAACTGGTACAACGCCCACAACTTCTACGGCGACCTGGAAGACATCGACGCTGCAACGCTCGAAGAAGCACGGGCGTTCTTCGACGCCTATTACGCGCCGAACAATGCTGTGCTCGTCGTCGCCGGCGATTTCGACAGGCAGCAAACCAAGCGCTGGATCGAGCAGTACTTCGGTTCCATCCCGTCTCGGCCGGTGCCGCCTTTACCTGACATTTCGGAACCGAAACAAACAGCCGAAAAGCGCGTGACGCAGAAAGATGCGCTTGCTCCGCGACCGGCGCTTGCCCTTGGCTATCACGTCCCGCCGCGCTGGACGCCGGAGCATTTCGCATTCGGGCTGATCGACGAGATTCTCCTGCAAGGCGAAGATTCGCGATTGCACCGCGATCTCGTGCAGCGGCGCGGCTACACCGACCAGGTATCCGGCGGCATCAACCTGCTCGGCAACATGTTCAACTACAACGGCCCGATGCTATGGGC
>DATCLP010000527.1:0-3740 GCA_036563855.1 Steroidobacteraceae bacterium
CTCCGCCCCAATGCGATTGCCGCCGGTGGTGCCAGCGGGAGCGCGCTTTGAAATCGCGCCCCTCGACGGGGCCGCGCTTCTTCTTCGCTGTCAGACCAGGAACGCCAAACCAACGATGGGCGCTAGGGCGGTTATGATGCAACAGATCGTAATCGCCGCGAACATGGCGACCGCTCGAGCGTGTCGATACCGCTATCCGAGCCTAGGTTCAATCCGGGCCCGACCGTGGACCTCGAGCCGATCGGACGCCTAGCGAGCCTTCCCGTCCGAAACCGTTTTCGACCGCACTTGCAGCTCGCGCACGATGGCTTCGATTCTCCGCACATTTGCGTGAGAAGCCACGACGATAAGCGAGTTGGTTTCTGGATGCGCGACCATGTGAGCGTTCTGGGGTAGCATCGGCCGCAGAATCGGCACGAGCGAACCTGCATTCAGCGAGCCGACATCGATGCGCTCGGTCACCAATTCCTCTTCCCCGATTCGCTTTCCATCCTCATCGAATACCGGCATGGGGAGTCGTCGTGCATTCGCATCCGGAACGATGCGCACAGTCCCGTTTCTCTCCTCGGTCGCGACGAAGCCATGGACGCTCAGGATCGCCTGCAGATCCGCATAGGACATTCGATCGGGATCGAGATTGATCACGGTCACGCGACCCTGCACTCGCGGATCGAGGATGAATCGCTTGTTGAGCCGCGGAGCGGCTTGCTCGATGAGATTCACCAAATCGATGTCGCGACTCGACTCGGCAGACGCAGTTTCCGTCGATCCCGCCGCGTCGCCGCGATCGATACCGGAAAGGACGAGCATCACGGAGCAAACAATCAGAACCGTGCGCATCGGTATCTCCTCTTGTTTGGTTCGGCGTGCGCTTGCGAAACCAAATGGGAATGACCCGCGAAATGGCTCAGTCTGCCGCCAAACCGAACAGCGAGCCCACCGCCCCCGACAGACCCATCGCCAGCGCGCCCCAGAACGCAACCCGAACCGCGCCTTTCAGAACCGAAGCGCCGCCGACATACGCGGCCCACCCGCCTAATAAGCTGAGCGCGATCAACGCTGAACCAGTGGCAATCTCCGCCACCCAAGCCCTCGGCGAGAGCAGCACCGTGAGAATGGGCACGATCGAGCCAGCGAAGAAAGAACCTGCGGAAGCGAGCGCCGCCTGAATCGGCCGGGCACGCAATGCCGACGTAATGCCGAGCTCATCGCGTGCGTGGGCTTCCAGTGCATCGTTCGCCATGAGCTGCTGCGCGACCTGCTCCGCGAGCGGGCGATCCAGCCCTCGTCTCACATAGATCTGCGTGAGCTCTTCGGTCTCTCGTTCGGGATACCTTCTCAGCTCCTCCATCTCGAGCGCGAGATCGGCCTTCTCCGTATCCGCCTGCGATTGCACGGAGACGTACTCGCCCGCCGCCATCGACATTGCACCGGCAATCGTCCCGGCTATGCCTGTGATCAGAACCGTTCGCGCATCGGCACCCGACGCGGCAACGCCGACGATGAGACTGGAAATGGAAATCGTGCCGTCGTTGGCACCGAGTACGGCGGCACGCAGCCAGCTCACACGGCCAGTGCGATGGATTTCCCTGTGTCGTCGCATAGCTACACGCTACGTGCAGCCACCGCTTTGCGTCAAATGGTCTGAAAGATCTCCTCACAACGACGGAGGTCAACTTCGCACGTCACGCGCGCAAATGTCACTGTCAGTTCGCACCGCGATCCTGGCAAGGAACCCACATGCTGAGATGGCGTTCCGTTGTGCAGGGAGCATTACGAATGAGAGGTGACGTATGAAAGCATTGGTCGCATTGTTCGCCGCTACTTTGTGTATGACGGCTGCCGCGGGCGACGAAAAGCAGGACAAGCACAAGGATCAGACGATGGAGCGCACATCGGCGCAGTTCGAATCGCTCGATCGCAACAAGGACCAACGACTGAGCAAGTCCGAGGTGCAATCCGATGAAACTCTGTCCGGGCAGTTTGCCGCTGCCGACACGGACGCCGATGGCTATCTGAGCCGAACGGAATTCATGTCTCACTGGGAAGGCGGGAAGACCCGCAGAGAAAGGCCTTATTAGCGTAGCTGACCGTTTCGCGAGGGAGACTTCGCTCCCTCGCGGAGCGTTTCCAGTTGTAAACGAATCGAATCCTCCCCCGTCATATCCTTTCTCTTCTTTCTCTTCCCGCGCCGGGCGCTCTCGATCGAGGTTGGGACACCCTGCCGCAAGTCTCGAGCACTCTCCTGACAGCGAGCGAAAGCTGCGTTGTCGGTTATGCTGTGCACCTCTTCACCGTGCGAGGTTGCACAACCGATGCGAACGATCGTTTTCGGGCTATTGTCGATCGCAACGTTCGGGCTCGTCCCAGCCGCGCTCCAAGCTGCTTCATCCGAAGCTCCGCGCACGATGCGCGTCGACTATGTGCATAGCGGCAACGCGCTGAACGAGCACTTTGCCTTGAGCCGAATCTTGATCGAGCCGCTGACGTGGCCCGGCAATCCTGCCCGCCCAATCGACACGACGAACCGCGGCGTCAATCTGTTCGAGGTCGTCGACCCGAAGACACAGCGTGTGCTGTATTCGCGCGGCTACAGCACGATCTTCGGCGAATGGCAGTCGACGGAAGAAGCGCAAAAGGTCACCCGGGCTTTCGAAGAGTCGCTGCGCTTTCCCATGCCGACGCAGCCAGTACGCATCCGCGTGCTCAAACGGGATGAACGGAATGAGTTCTCGGTCGTTTGGTCCTTCGACATAGACCCCTCCTCGACCGACATCATTCGCGAAATGCCGCCGGCGCCTGCGACGCCAATCGCCATTCGCAACAGCGGGCAGCCGAGCGAGAAGGTCGATCTGTTGATTCTCGGAGATGGCTACACGCAAGCGGAGGCTGCGAAGTTCGAAGCCGACGCACGACGACTGAGCGATGTGTTGTTTCAAACCGAGCCGTTCCGCTCGCGTGCAAACGACTTCAACGTCTGGGCGATGATGGTGCCGACGCCGCGATCCGGGATCTCGCGTCCGTCGACAGACCAGCATCACCCATCACTTCTCGGCACGCGCTACGACATCTTCGGCAGCGAACGCTATGTGCTGACGCTCGACAATCGCGCCTTCCGCGATCTTGCCCAATACGCGCCCTACGACTTCGTCGAGATCCTCGTCAACAACGAGACCTATGGCGGCGGCGGCATCTTTGGACAGTTCAGCACGGCGGCCGCAGGCAGCGACTGGGCGAACTACCTGTTCATTCATGAATTCGGACACCACTTCGCCGCGCTCGCCGATGAGTACTACACCTCGCCGGTCGCTTATCAATCCGGCCAGGAGCGGCCGGAGCCCTGGGAACCGAATGTCACGGCGCTGCTCGATCCGGCGAAGCTGAAGTGGCGACACAAAGTGACTCCCAACACACCCTTGCCGACACCCTGGCCGAAGGAGGAGTTCGAGGCATTTCAGCGCGATTACCAGCGCCAACGCGCCGAGCTGCGCAAGGCAAACCGTCCAGAGGCGGAAATGAACGCGTTATTCCGTAAGGAGCGTGAATTCACGCAGCGGTTGCTCGCGGCATCGCCGAACTACGGAAAGGTCGGCGCATTCGAGGGCGCAAACTATCAGGCTTCCGGTTATTACCGCTCCGAAATGCAATGCATCATGTTCAGCCGCATCGAGCACTTCTGCGGCGTGTGCCGCGACGCCATTGAAGAGATCATCGACCTGTACTCGCGACCTGCACGGAGC
>DATCLP010000528.1:0-2473 GCA_036563855.1 Steroidobacteraceae bacterium
ATTCTCAATTCTCCATTCTCAATTTCTGAACAGTTTGTTCAGGTCTGTCTGATCCAGCAGCCGCCACTCTCCCGGCTCCAGATCTCCCAGCTCTAGTCCACCCACCCGGCTGCGATGCAGCGCTTCGACGTGATTGCCGACGGCAGCAAACATGCGGCGGGCTTGATGGTAGCGACCTTCCGTGAGCGTCAGACGCGCGTGCCGTGCGTCGATGATCTCGAGATGCGCGGGTGCGCATGGCGTCTTTTCGGACGCGAGCTTGAGTCGGCCGCTCGCGAAGACTTCCGGTTCGTCGCCGCGCAAGTCGCGCGCGAGCGTCGCTTCGTACACCTTCTCGATCTTCGACTTCGGCGAAACGATTCGATGCAGGAGCACGCCGTCGTCCGTCATGAGCAGCAAACCGCTCGTATCGCGATCCAATCGACCGACGGTAGAGACGATCGGCGAGCGCAATAGGAATCGCGGCGGCAACAGCTCATAGACGATGTGCCCGGCATCGCTGGTCGAGCAGGTGTAGCCGACCGGCTTGTGTAGCATGAGCACGAGTCCTGGCGGCGGATCGAGCGGTTCGCCGTCGATCCGCACGACGGCAGGATCTACGCGATCGTCGGCGTAGAGCACCTCGCCGCGGACGTCGGTGATCCGGCCTTCGCGAAACATTTCGCGGACTTCCTTGCGGCTGCCGTAGCCGAGGTTCGCGATCAGCTTCAGAAGCTTCATGATTGACTGCGCTTGGATGGCGCGAGCGCTTCGATCACTTTGAAACCGTCTCGCTGCGCGAGGATGCGCACCGACCGAAAGTTCGCGTGCAGCACGTCTTCATACGGCAGATGACGATTGGCGACGAGATAGAACCGCCCGCCCGGATTCAAAGCGCGCGCGGCAGCAGCGATGAAGCGCTTGCCGATGCCGGGATCGTCGGTGCCGCTGTCCGAATGAAACGGCGGATTCGTGACGACGACGTCGTACGTGTCCAAGAGCCCCGCAGATACGTCGTGCCATCGATACTCGATCGCGACGCGCCGTTCGTGCGGCGACAAGTTTCGTTTCGCAAGCTCGAGCGCCCGTGCATCAGCCTCGTAGACATCGAGCGCGCGTATTCCAGGACATCTGCGCAGCAGCTCATCCGCGATGAATCCGAATCCCGCGCCCAGGTCCGCGGCACTTCCCGAGAGCGAATCGGGGAGCTCCTCGACGAGCAAATGCGATGCCGCATCAAGGCGATCCCAGGCAAACACGCCAGGCCGACTCACGAAGCGACCATCGAGGATCGGTCGCGGTGCATCGAGATCGAGCCATTCGGATATGAGGGCCTCATTGCGCACGCCTGCACCCGTCGTCCAAAACACTCGACACTTCCGCTTCGAAAGCGTCGCAATGCCGCCGGACAGCCGTTCAAAGTCTCGCTCCAACGTTCGCGCGCCGGCAGCATTGCTCGCCGCTGCCACCACTTGTCCGTCGCAACGAGCGAGTCGAAGTGCGCGCGCGAGCAGTGCCCTCGCCTCTTCGCGCTGTCGCGGCGGCAGCACGAGCACCAGCGGTAAGCCCGTGGCGTTTGCCGGTAGCTCGGGCCACACCTGAAATCCCGCATTTCGCAGCGCATCGGCTTGCGGTTTGAACGACTGCTCGCAGACGACGGAATCGCGCGGACGCGCGAGCAGCTCAGCGTTCAGCTTGGCTCTCAAGAACGCGCCCCGCGACGGCCATGCGAGCACGCCGCTCTCGAACGGCACGAAGAGCACCTGCGCTGCAGCATCCGCCTCTTGGGACAAGACGGTTCTCCTCGCAATTCACACCCAATCTTGATCAACCCGCTGCAAAGAGGCGCATTCTGCCTGCGAGCGGTTCGGGGCTTCCAGACACGTCAGCGCCCTCCGCTAGAACCTCCGGCACCTTCTCGGGAACATACCTACGATGGGTGCGCATCCGAACGTACCTGCGGCCCGTGCCTTCGACAGCAACCCGCAAGAGATGATCATGAGAAAGGAAGTTCGCGGCCGACTGGACGACGCCGACAAGCGGTGATCGCAACAGCTCGCGAGACATATCCGCGGCGCGGAGGCGCCGCCCGCAGTCGTATACTCGACTGCGGGTTCAGGGGCGTCTTGCGTTCAGGTAGGTCCATGGGCTCCGCGATTTCCGTCCGTGCGTCGCACCATCCCACCCTCACGGGGCTCGTCGCTACTTGCATTGGCGTCGGGTTCTTTGCGTCGCCCACGGTCGCGCAGGATCGTTTCGGCGGTTCGATTTCGATTACGAACGACTACCGAGTGCGCGGGCTCACGCAAACGCGCAACAAGCCGGCAATACAAGGCGGCGTGCATGCGCGCTTCGATTCAGGTTGGTTCGTCGGTGCGTGGGCCTCGACGATGGATCGCAACCAAGGACCGTCTGCGACCTACGAAATCGATGCCTACGTGGGCGTTGCCTGGACCCTCAGCCCGGACTGGAACGCCAAGTTGTCCGTTGCACA
>DATCLP010000529.1:0-6509 GCA_036563855.1 Steroidobacteraceae bacterium
TTCATGGAGCTCAAGCTCGCGCCGAAGATGTTCGATGCGCTCATCGCGCAGCTTCGCGATCACGTCGCCGAGATCCGCAATCTCGAGAAGCACGTGATGACGCTGTGCGTGCGCGATGCGGGCATGCCGCGCAAGGACTTCCTCGCGACGTTCCCGAAGAACGAGACGAACCTGAAGTGGCTCGACAAGCACATTCGTGCGAAGCGCAAGCATTCGGCTGCGCTTGCCCGTCTGCGCGAGGAGATCGAGAAGGCGCAGAAGCGCCTGCAGGCCATCGAGCAGCAGGTGCATCTGCCGATCGCGGACGTGAAGGAGATCAATCGCGAAGTCGCCGTCGGCGAAGCCAAGGCCCGTCGTGCGAAGAAGGAGATGGTCGAGGCGAACCTACGTCTCGTGATCTCGATCGCGAAGAAGTACACGAACCGCGGCTTGCAGTTCCTGGACCTCATCCAGGAAGGCAACATCGGCCTGATGAAGGCGGTCGACAAGTTCGAATACCGCCGCGGCTACAAGTTCTCGACCTACGCGACGTGGTGGATCCGTCAGGCGATCACGCGCTCGATTGCGGACCAGGCTCGTACCATCCGCATCCCGGTGCACATGATCGAGACGATCAACAAGTTGAACCGCATCTCCCGTCAGATGCTGCAGGAGATGGGCCGCGAGCCGACGCCGGAAGAGCTCGCCGCACGCATGGAGATGCCGGAAGACAAAGTGCGCCGCGTGCTCAAGATCGCGAAAGAGCCGATCTCGATGGAAACGCCGATCGGCGACGACGAGGATTCGCATCTTGGGGATTTCATCGAGGACACCTCGGTGGAGTCGCCGATCGAGTCCGCGACCATGGAGAGCCTGCGCGAGACGACGCACGCCGTGCTCGCCGGCCTCACGCCGCGCGAAGCGAAGGTGCTGCGCATGCGCTTCGGCATCGACATGAACACCGATCACACGCTCGAAGAGGTCGGCAAGCAGTTCGATGTCACGCGCGAGCGCATCCGTCAGATCGAAGCGAAGGCGCTGCGCAAGCTCCGACACCCGAGCCGCAGCGAGCAGCTTCGCAGCTTCTTGATGGACGACTGATCTAGTTGATAGTTGACAGCTGATAGCTGGGCGCGCTGCGCGCTTGCTCGAGACAAGAAAGGTCCGAATGGAAACATTCGGGCCTTTTTCTTTTTCGGTGTCGCCGCCGCTCTCGCCGATTCCCGCGTCGATCGCTGACGAAGTCGTCGGACCGTAAAGCCGCTCTTCGCTGCCAACTTGTCCACTATCAACTGTCAACTACTCACGGTGCGATTCCGTCCGGCCTTGTACCCGACGATGGCCTGAATCACGGCGCAAGCTGCGAATCCCCCCAACGGCAGCGCCCATCCTCCAGACAGATCGTGCGCCATGCCGAACAACAGCGGACCGAACGCTGCGAGCAGGTACCCTATCGATTGGGACATGAGCGACAGCGAAGCGGCTTGATGGTGATCGCTCGAGCGCAGACCGATGAATGCCAGCGCCAATGGAAAGCTGACGCCGGAGCCGAAACCTGCGACTGCGATCCAAGCGATCGTCCACTTGGGGAACAGGATCAGCCCCACGACTCCCACCGCAATCCCGAGCGATGCGGCGGCCGCGAGCGCACTTTGATCCTTGCGAAGCGCGAGCAAACGCGGCAGGACCGCGTTAGCGAGAATGGATACGACCTGAAAGCCTGTGAT
The DNA here is from genome assembly GCA_036563855.1 of Steroidobacteraceae bacterium. Lineage (GTDB taxonomy): Bacteria > Pseudomonadota > Gammaproteobacteria > Steroidobacterales > Steroidobacteraceae > Steroidobacter. Next base: position 1,707 of record DATCLP010000529.1, read on the forward strand.
CAGCAAGCCGGCGACTGCGGCATCGTAGCCGCTGTCCTGGAGAACTTTGGGAAGCCAGGCGATTGATACATAAAAACAGAGCGACTGCAGTCCCATGAAGCCGGTGACGCACCATGCAAGCGGCGAGCGCCAAACGGATGTCGTCGCCGAATTCCGAAGCGGTGGTGCAGGTTGAGACGGCTGAAAGAAGACCCGCGCCCACAACAGCGTTGCAAGCGCAGCCGGCACTGCCCAAATCGCCAAGGCGCTTTGCCATCCTCCGGGCAACGCTCTTTCTGATGGCACTGCGAGTCCGGAAGCGATCGCTGCGCTCACCGCAAGAATGAATGCGTAGACCGTGGTGAGCGAGCCGACACGCTCGGCATAGTCGCGTTTGATGATGCTCGGCGCGAGCACGTTGCCGACCGCAATGCCCGCCGCGAGGACGATCGTTCCGCCGAAAAGCGCGACCGTCGATCCCGCGGAGCGAACGAGAATTCCGACTGTCAGCATCAACATCGCGATTGCGAGCGTTCGCTCGATTCCCAATCGACCGCCGAACTTCGCCAATGGCGCGAACGCAGAAAAAGCCAGCAACGGCAGACTGCTCAGGAGTCCGATGGACGCAGCCGACAAACCGGTCGTGTCCTGAATGCTTCCGACGAGCGGACCCACCGCAGTGATAGCCGGCCGCAGATTCAGCGCTAGTAGGAAAAGGGAGAGAACGGCAAGAAAGTTGTTGCGCACGAAAGCTTCTTAGAGGCGACAGACAAGGGGCGACAGGCTACAGCATTTGGAGTGAGTTGATAGTTGATAGCGGAGAGGCGCTGTCGCGCGAGATGAACCCCTCACCGCGACGCGTTCGCTCTCGCCGCCTCTCCCCAAGGAGAGGCAAGTTTCGCGACCACCTCTCCCGGGTGGGAGAGGTCGCAGAGCGCAGCGTGCGGGTGAGGGGATGCTCGCGAAGCGCGTAACTGTCGCCTGTAGCCCTCTTTTGTGCGGAACCCAACCGCGCTTCGCGCGTCTGTAATTACACAAGGTACTGATCGGAGAGCAATCGCTGAGCTTGCTCTTTTATCTCGCGCTATTCATTGCAGCGTGCGGTTTTGGGTGGTGGGCGAAGGGAACCGAGAAAGGTTCCTGACGTTTTCAGCCAGGTTCTGGCGCATTCATCGCACGTTCATGATCTGCGCCGCAGCGCCTTCATCAAGCTGCCGCGCCGCGACGCGATCGTGACCGTCTCGAGATCGAGCCACCTCGCCAGCTTCTGCAACTCTGTTAGCAGCGGCTCGACGATATCGGCCTCACGAGCGCCCTGCTCCACGCTTCCACCCCTGACCAACAAGCGCTGACGCTCGCGATCGGACTTGAGATCGACGCGTGCGACGAGCCTTCCTTCGTGCAGAAACGGCAACACGTAGTAGCCATGCCGACGCTTGTGAGCGGGCGTGTAGATCTCGAGCCGATAATGAAATCCAAATAGCCGCTCGGTGCGCTGTCGCTCCCAGATCAGCGAATCGAAGGGCGACAGCAGCGCGGTAATCGAAACATTCCTCGGACACTGCGCATCGCGGTATCGATAAGCGAGCGGCTTCCAACCTTCCACTGCGACCGACACGAGCGTTCCCTCCTCGACCAATTCCCGAATGCGCTCCGCCGCATCGTCCGTCGGCAAGCGAAAGTAGTCGCGCAAATCCGTTGCCGTCGCGATCCCGAGCGCTCGCGCGGCAATCGTCATCAAAGTGCGCTGCGCTTCGTCTTTCGGCACCTCACGATTCAGGACTTCGGCAGGCAACACGCGTTCGGTGAGATCGTAGAGCCGTTCGAAATTACGTCGGCGCGCCGTCGTTACTTCGCCGGTCCAGAACAGCCATTCGAGAATCTCTTTCGCCTCGCTCCAACCCCACCATCCGCCGGTGCCGCGCCGACCGACCGACAGTTCGCCCGCACCGAGCGCGCCGCGTTCGCGAATCTGCTCGCGCACGGCATTCACCGCTTCTCGATGCTCCGTCGCGAACTTCTTCAATCGCCCCCACGTGCCCTCCCCTCGCCGCGCACGCTCCATGCGCCAACGAAAAAGCGGATAGTTTTCGAGCGGCAGGAACGACGCTTCGTGCCCCCAATACTCGACTAGGCGTCGAGATTCAGGATCGTAGGCCGCTCGTTCGAGTAGCGACGCATCATAGGCGCCGCATCTCGAGAACAGCGGCAGATAGTGCGAGCGCACGAGCACATTCACGGAATCGATTTGAATCGCACCGAGCGCGCCGACGAGATCGGCGAGCGCTTCGATGGTTCTCGGCGCTTGTGGCCGGGGACAGAAGCGTTGCGCCGCGAGCACGATCCGGCGCGCTTCGTCGAGCGAGATCGACTCGGCGCGCGGCGCGCGCACGGAGCTCTTGCTCGAATCGACAGCGCGAAGTGCGCTACGAGCCCTCATTCTTCTCTTTGCTATCACCGATCAGCTGTCAACTAGTTTGCAGCGGATAGAACTGCGGAAGAATCCAACTGAACGCCAACCACATGATGATTGTCAACGGCACGCCAGCGCGAACGAAGTCGTTGAACCGATGATTGGCTGCACTGTAGACGAGCAGATTGCAGTTGTCGGCCATCGGCGTTGCGTACGCCATGTTGCACCCGAACAGCACGGCCAGGACGAAGGGTTCGGGTGCCACTCCGAGCAATCGTGCGAGCTCGACGGCGATCGGCGTTCCGATAACGGCCGCAGCGCTGTTCGAGATGATGTTGCTGAACAAGGCCATCAGCAGAATCGTCGCGCTCAGCGTCATCGCCGGCGTCAAACCGCTGCTTGCATTCATGAAAAGCTGCGCGATGTACGCGGCACCGCCGGTGGTAACGAGCGCCAGGCTCAGCGCGAGGCTCGCCACGGTCAACATGATCATCGAGGTGTCGAGCACGCGCGTCGCGTCGCGCCATTTGAGGCACCCTGTAATGATCATTGCCAGTACGCCGCACACCGCGGCAATCGCCACAGGTGCAAGCCGAAACGATGCGACCAGGATGATGCCGGCCATGATGAGGACGGCGATCGGCGCTTTTTCCGTGAGCGGCACATCGCTCGTCGCATCGAGCACGAGAACCTCGTTGCGGCGCTTCAACGCCTGAATGTGCTCGGCGGCGCCTTGCACGAGCAGCACATCGCCGATGCCCAATCGCACGTCCTTGAGCTTTCTCGATTGGGAGCCGATCGCAAGCTCGCCCGGGCGATGCACCGCTAAGGGCACGACCTTGTAGCGCCATTCGAGATTCGCCCGTTCGAGTGTTCGGCCGCGAATCGGCGATGCCGGCGTGATGACGAGCTCTGCGGTTTGTTGATCCTTGGCGACGAGCGGATGCTCTGCATCCACCGGCTCATCGCCCGAGTACAGCGTCGAATCGAGCGCGCGTGCGGCCGCCATCAGACGCTCGGGCGTATCGCGGAGCACGAGCCGATCGCCCGGCTGCAACACGACGTCGGGAAGCGGCGCGATCGAGAGATCGGGCGACCGCAGGATCGCCTGCACGGCAAGCTCATCGCTGGCGAGCTTTTTCGCCTCGCGCAAGGTCTTGCCGATGGCAGGACTGTCTTCGCCCAAGTGCAGTTGCGCTTCGAACAGGCGTGGGGACATATCGCTCAGCGACGACTCGCGCTTCGGGAGGATCCGCGGCGCGACGAGCCACAAATAGATGAGTCCTGGAATCGCGGCGAGCGCTGCCGGCGCAATGAAATCGAACATGTGAAAGCGGGGCAGACCCAAGCTCGCCGCAGTGCCGATCACGAGCAGATTGAGCGACGTCCCGATCGGCGTGCCCATGCCGCCGATTTGCGCCGCAAAGGCCATCGGCATCAGCACTTTCGACGGCGAAGTGCCGGAACGCAGCGCCGCCGCCGTCAGGATCGGAATCATGAGGACGACCTGGGGTGTGTTGTTCGTGAAAGCACTGATCACGGCGGTGACGCCCAACACGACGCCCATCGCTGCCAGCGGACTGAACATCCAGATGCGGCTGACGAGCCGTCCGACCGGCGCCAATGCGCCCGTCGAAACCAGGCCTTGGCTTGCCATCATCAGCGCGCAGATCGCCACGAGCGCTTCGTTGCCGAACCCGGCAAAGAACTGGGTCGGGTCGAGCGCGTCGCCTCGAGGCTCGAACGGAAACAGCGAGAACAGGATTGCGAGCAGCGCGATGACCGCCAAGCTCGAGGTTTCGATCGGTATGCGATCCCGCGTGAACAAGAACAGCGCGACGACGGTCAGCGCCATTACCGCGATGGCATGCGGTTCGGGAGCAGGCATCCTTTCGTTCTTGGCGAAAAAGGAGTCCAAAAGAGTGTAGCCGCACCGAAGCGGCTCGTGCGAGAACGGACGTTCGCTCGAATTGGTTCCCGTTAAGTCAAGTCGCCTGCAGCTTTCCTGCAACTTCAGGCAATGCCTCGGCGACAAAAGCGGGGCCGGATGACAGCGTCGTGTGACCTGGTTCCGAAGTTGCTGCGCACTCCCTCTGGCAGCATGCGCGTGACGCGTTCACGTGCGGAGAAGATTATGCAACGTCGGAATCAACATGCGCTCGAAGTAGATCTCGAGCTCGTGGCGCAGGAGCTGCTTGCGCCGTTCGACGGTGCGACGGATTCGGTCGAAGTGGACGATCTCGCTGCAACTGCAGAAACGATCAATATCGCAACCGCTAGCGCGGCTGCGAACGATCAATACAAAGCTGGCGAAACGATGGAAATCGAACTGACGGCGGAGCAGATCGACGCACTGCTCGAGGGCCGCTGGCCCTCGAGCAATTGAGAATTGAGAATGGAGAATTGAGAAT
>DATCLP010000530.1:0-7517 GCA_036563855.1 Steroidobacteraceae bacterium
ATTCAGGATCTCGTGATGCGCTCCGTACAAGGCCGGGCGAATCAGCGAGTTCATACCGGTCGTCACGCCGACATAGTGGACCTCGCCTTTGCCCTTGAGCTGCGTGACCTGCGCGAGCAGCACGCCCGCTTCGGCCACGAGATAACGGCCGGGCTCGATCCAGAACGTGAGGTCAGGATGCGCCGCCTTCAGCTTCGCGAGCACCTCGCCGAGCTCTTTCAGCTCGACGCCCGGCTGACCGAGACGCTCCGGTACGCCGAGCCCACCGCCCAAATCGACGATGCGAACATCCTTGAATCGCTGGGTCAGCATGGCCAGCGTCTCGCCGACCGATGACCAGTTATCGACATTGAAAACGCCGCTTCCGGTGTGCGCATGCAGGCCGACGACGCGTGCGCCGGCTGCTTTGACGAGGTTCTCGAGCTCGTCGATCTCGAAGAGCGGCACGCCGAACTTCGACTGGATGCCGGCAGTGCGGACCTTGTCGTGGTGACCGCGGCCGTAGCCGGTATCGATGCGAATGAACACATCACGCTTCTTGAACAGCTCGGGCCACGCCTTGAGCGGATACAGATTATCCAGCGTCACCCACACGCCTTGCCCGAGCGCCCATTCGTACTCGCTGCGCGGCGTGAAATTCGGCGTGAACAGAATCCGCTTGCGATCGATGTTCGGCAGCGTGCGCAGCACGTGCTCGACTTCGCCGCGCGACACGCATTCGAAGCCGAGACCCTCGGCATCGAAGATCTTGAGGATTTCGGGATGCCAGTTGGCCTTCAGCGCATACAGCACGCTGTCGATCCCAGGCAGCGCCTTGAGCGCCTTGGCGTGCGCCTTGAGCGTTTCACGATCGTAGACGTAAGCGGCGCCATGCTCTTCGCCGATCTTGATGAGCTCCTTCCGCCGCTGATGCCACCATTGCGTCGACGTATCGAACGTCTTGCCGACCGGTCCGTAGAGCTCCTCCCACGTCGGCCCGAGCACACGATCTGCCGTCATCTTGCGAATCGCGATCTCGTGCAGGCGGGACACCAAGCGATCGCCTTGTGCCTCGTCGATGACGAACGTGATGTTGAGATCGTTCGCTGCCTGCGTGACGAGATAAATCTTCTGCTCTTCGAACAGCTCCAGCGCTTCGCCGAGCCGGTGCAGGATCGCGCGGATGTTGCGGCCGACGAGGCTTACAGCGGCGCACGGCCCGATAATCTCCACGCGGCACAGCTTGGAGAGATCTTCCGTCAACGCCTCCAGCGCCGCCTTGTCGAGCGTGTTCGCGGCCGGATCCAGCGACACCGTTACGCTCGTCTCCGATGTCGATACGAGGTCGATCGACATCCCGTGGTCCTTGAAGACCTGGAACGCATCTGCGAGGAAGCCGACCGAATGCCACATCCCGACCGTTTCCATCGAGATGAGCGTGATGTTCTTCTTGATCGTAACGGCCTTTACTTGCGCGGCAACGTTTCCGCCGTGACGCGTGATGACCGTGCCTTCGAGCTTCGGCGTCTGCGTTGCAAAGACGTAAAGCGGAATGCCGTACTGCTTGACCGGCATGATGCAACGCGGATGCAAAACCTTTGCACCGCTGCTCGCGATTTCCTGCGCCTCGTCGTATTCGAGTGCCCGCAGGAGGCGCGCGGTCGGCACCGAACGCGGATTCGCACTGAACATGCCGGGCACGTCGGTCCAAATCTCGAGACGCCGCGCTTGGAGCTTGGCCGCGATGTAGCTGGCTGAAGTGTCCGAACCGCCGCGGCCGAGTAACACGGTGTCACCTTCCTCGTCGCTGGCGATGAATCCTTGCGTGATCCAAACGACACCCGGCGCCGACCACTTCGCCTGCAGCTCGAGATCCGGCTCGAATGCGCAGGTGGCGGACAGATAGCTCGCTCGCTTGGTCGCATTGCGTCGCTGTTCGGCCTTGAGAATCGTGCGCGCATCCACCCATCGCACATCGAAACCTTGGGAGGCGAGAAATGCTGCGCCGAGCCGTGTGGCCATCAGCTCGCCTTGGGCCATCACGCGTGCGCGAACGCGATCGCTCACCTCGCCGACGAGCGCAATACCCGAAGCAATCTGACGCAACCGATTGAACTGTTCTTCGAGATCCGGCGTGGGCACGATGCCTAGATCGCGTGCCAGGTCGCGATGACGACGCTCGATCTGATCCATGACCGGCTGCCATTCGCCGCCGAGCGCGTGCGCGAGGAGCTGCTCGAGCCGATCCGTGATTCCGGACAACGCCGAGTGCACGACGACCGGGCGCAGTCCTTCCGCCAATCGCTCGCGCAGCACGTCTGCGATGTTCTTCCAGTTCGAAACCGACGACACGCTCGTGCCGCCGAACTTCAGCACCACCCAGGGCGACTGGCTCGGTGTTGCGCCAGCCACAGGATTTGCGACCGCCATTGACATCCCCATCCAGGTTACGGGCCCGCTAGGTCGGGCGTGGCCCCGTGAAAAGGAGCCTTACACCGGCTCCACAAAGACGGCGCCTGCCGCTTTCACGGCAGGCGCCGCCACGATGCATCGCGCACTCTCTGAAGCCGGCCGAGGTTTCGCGAGCCTCATGCCGGCAGTGCGCTACTCATCGTCGAAGTCTCGCAACTGTTTCTGTAAGCGGCGTTCAGCCAGCACGTCCTCGAGTTTGCTCCATGCCGCCTTGCCCTTCTTCACCGCACCACCTTTCTCGGGCCGGACGCGGCGCTCGATGTAGCGCTCGAACTGCTGCTCGTCCTCGCTTTCAGCCACGAAGTCATCGTCGAGATCGAAGTGGTCGTCGTCTCTCTCCGCCATGGTCATTCCTGAAAAAGCCTGGAGAATCAAATAGATCCGGGAGCCACTGGGCTCGAAAGCCTGCGGACTATATACGATGCGCGGCCGTTTTCAATGGTCCGGGGCCCATCTAGACCCGGCCGGCATCTCATAGGGATCGCAAGGGGTTGAGACCTCGGCACCGCGGGCTGGTTCTTAGGTCCGCGGGCGCCGAAACTCAATGATCGGACACGGTCACGGGAGCGCCCCGGCCGAGGCCGAGCGCCTCGGCCGCGCTTTGTTCGGCGCGCGCGATTTCGAGCACGCCGAAGGAATTGATCAGGGCGAGGAAATCGCCCGGCCGGACATCGCCGTAGGTGCGCTTCAGCGGGAAGGTATGGCCGCCGGTTCTGACGACCGGACGGACGAAGCGTTTGACCATTTCCGCCTCGATATTCGTAATCAAATTGCCGAAATGATCGATCGTGATGATGACTCCACTGACCTGCTCGGGCGTGGCGATCGGGTCGTCGACCCAGGCGGGCACGATGTCGGAGGTCGCGGGACCCAGATCTTCGATCCGAGCCCGTCCTGCCGCCAGCTCGGCGGCAATCGGCGCAAAGATGTCCCGCCCGTGGAACGTCGCGCTCGGCGTTGGCAGGTTGAAGCGCTCTCGCGCTGCCGGCAGATCCACGCGTCGAATCGATACGTTCCGGGCACGACCGACGAGCGGTGCGAGCAGCCCGTTGTCGGGCGCCAAGAACGCATGCTCATCCGCATGAATCGCAATGATGTCGCGGCTCGTGCCCACACCGGGATCGACGACCGCAACGTGCACGGATCCACGAGGAAAGTACATGAACGACCGCGCCAGCCAGAACCCGGCTTCGGCTGGCCAATACACCGGCACTTCGTGCGTCACGTCGATGATTCGCGCGTCGGGCAGGCGCGTGAGAATCACGCCCTTCATCGTCGCGACGAACGGGCCTTGGTGCCCGAAATCCGTCGTGATCGTGATGACGCCCGAAGGAGAAAACATCGATTTCTACAGGCTGTAGGCTGCAGGCTGTAGGCTGTAGGTGGGCCTCGCGCACCTTGCGCGACAGATCTCGCCCAGTGCCCAGCGCCGCAATTCAGGCCTCACGGCACGCGCCTCACTGCCGACTATTCCGAGTACTCGAAGCGCCCGAAATCCTCGACGACGACGTTGCGATCGGTCGCGACGAGGCGGAACGACGCATCGCCGGGTCCGACTCGCCAGATTTCAATCCGAAGCGGCTCGCCGGGATATACGGGACTCGTGAAGCGCACATCCAAGCGCTTGAAACGCGCAGGTTCATCGCGTCCGAGCAATTTCAGAAGCGCGCGACCGGCCATGCCGTACCCGCAAAGCCCGTGCAGGATCGGACGGTCGAAACCCGCGCTACGCGCAACTTCCGGATCGCTGTGCAGCGGGTTGTAATCGCCGGCCAGGCGATAGATCAATGCCTGATTCAGAAAGACCGGAAGGTCCGCAACGATGTCGGCCGGGCGGTCGCTCGGCACCGGTCTCGGTTTCGGTGCGCCGTCGCGCTTACCGCCGAATCCGCCGTCTGCGCGCAGAAACGAAACCGTGCCCATCGTCGCGAGCAGATCGCCGTTCGATTCGTCGTGAAGCGTGCGCGTCATATACATAACGGCGCCCTTGTCGGCGCCTTTGTCGTAGATCTCATCGATCTTGGATTCACTGACGACCGTCCCTTCGACGGGCAATGGCTTGTGCATGACCAGCGACTGCTCGGCGTGCAGCAGCATGCGGTAATTGATGCCTAGACTCGGATCGGCCAGCCGCATCGCGCCTGCCGCAAGCGTCACCGCAAGCGTCGGCAACGCGACCAAGTCCTTCTCGTAGACATACTTGAGCTCGCTCCAATCGCATGGATCGCGAGTGGCAACACCCAGCCCGAGCGCATACAACATCGTGTCGCGACGCGTGTACGTTTGCCGCACGGGTTCGAACTTCGTCCGCATCAGTTTTTCGTAGTCGAGCGGCATGTGAGCGCAACCTTGTGTTTGGAACAGCAGCCGCGGATTGTCACTGAAAGCGCGGCCCTGCGGCAATGTGAGGTCTCCTTCGATGCATTGGTTGCGCATTCCGGAAAACTTGCCGTAGGATCCTCGCCGCGCATGTGACTGGCGTGAGATGGAGCGAACCATCGGGAAGCATGCGTGCAGGTTCCTCACCTGCGAGCCGCTCGCCTGGGCACCCCCTGTCCCACTTTTCAGGAGCGAGCCATGCAGTCGACCATCGAGCTTCTCGAGTCCTCCGATCCCGATGTGTACGCCGCCATACTCGGCGAAGAAGCACGCGAGCGCGACGGGATCGAGTTGATTCCGTCGGAGAACTACGCGTTCCCGGAGGTTTACGCAACGAACGGCAGCGTCTTCGCCAACAAGTACGCCGAAGGCTATCCCGGCAGGCGCTATTACGGCGGCCAGGAATTCACCGATCGAATCGAAACGCTCGCACTCGAACGCGCGAAAGCTTTGTTTCGCGCCGAGCATGTGAACGTGCAACCGCTCAGCGGCTCGCCGATGAATCAGGCCGTTTACATGGCTTGCTTGAACCCCGGCGACACTGTGCTCGCAATGGATCTTTCGCACGGCGGCCATCTGACGCACGGTGCGCCAGTATCGTGCATGGGGCGCATCTTCAACTTCGTGCGCTACAAGACTTCTCCGCCGGATGGTCACATCGATTTCGACGCGGTCCTGACAATCGCGCGGGAAACGCGACCGAAACTCGTACTGTGCGGACACTCGTCGTATCCGCGCGAGCTCGACTATGCACGCTTTCGCGCAATCGCCGACGACGTCGGCGCGCTCGCTATGGCGGATGTTTCGCACGTCGGCGGATTGATCGCGGCAGGCGTGCTCGCCAATCCGCTCGATGCCGGTTTCGATGTGATGACGACGACGACACATAAGTCGCTGCGCGGTCCACGCGGGGGAATGATTTTGTGCAAATCTTCGTTGGCCACGAAGATCGATCAAGCCGTGTTCCCGGGCATGCAAGGCGGGCCGCACATGAATGCCGTTGCGGGCATCGCAGTCACGATGAAGCTTGCCGCGCAACCCGAATTCAAACGCTATGCCGAACAAGTGCTGAAGAATGCTCGCAGGCTCGCGGCAGAGCTCAAGTCGCTCGGCTGCGAGCTCGTCACCGGCGGCACGGAGAATCACCTGCTCGTCATCGACACGATCCGATCGTTCAATATCGACGGACGCGTCGCAGAAACTGCGCTCGACGCAGCAGGACTCACCGTCAACAAGCAAGTCATTCCGGACGATCCGCGTCCGCCCCTACGGCCGAGCGGTATCCGCCTCGGCACGCCGGCCGTTACGACGCGCGGCATGAAAGAAGCGGAGATGAAACAGATTGCGAACTGGATGGTACGCGCGCTACGTGCACCTCAGGACGCAGCGCAGCTCGCGGCCATCAAGCAGGAAGTCACGGAGCTGTGTCGGAGATTCCCGATTCCAGGACTCTAGGCTGTAGGCTGTGGGCTGTGGGCTGTGGGCTGTGGGAAGAACGCACTTCGCGCGCCGCGCTGTCAACTGTCAACTCTTGCCAGTGCCCAGCGCCCAGAGCCCTGTTGCTCGCCATCTCAGCCCCGCGCCCCGAGCCCTCACACCGCAATCGCCTTCCCGCTTTCCCCATCGAAATAAAGAATCTTGTTCTCCGGGGCGTGAAGCGTGATGCGAGCACCGATGGTCGGCAAACGAATCGGCTTGATGCGCGCAATCATCGGCAGGGAGCCGAAGCGAAAGTGCATGAAGCTTTCGCTGCCGACGGATTCGAGCAGCTCGACGATCCCTTCGATCTCGATATCCGTCGGCGCCGTGCGCTCGCGATAGAAGTCCTCCGGGCGGATGCCCGCGACGATCTCGCGGTCGCGATGCGCGCGCAGCAGCGGTTCGGCGTTCTTCGGAAGCGGAAGATTTGCGCCCTCGCCTTCGAGCACCAGCCCGTTTCGCTCGACGAGCCGCCCCCGAAACATGTTCATCGGCGGATTGCCGAGAAAGCCCGCGACGAACAAATTCGCCGGATGCTCGTACACGTTCATGGGCGTATCGACCTGTTGCAGCACGCCCTTGTCCATGACGACGACGCGCTCGCCGAGCGTCATCGCCTCGATCTGATCGTGCGTGACGTAGATCATCGTCGTCTCGAGCCGCTGATGCAGCCGGGCGATCTCTGCGCGCATCGTGCTGCGCAGCTTCGCATCGAGGTTCGACAGCGGCTCATCCAATAAGAACACCTGCGGATGACGCACCAGCGCACGCCCTAAAGCGACGCGCTGGCGTTGCCCGCCGGAGAGCTGGCGTGGCAACCGATCCAGCATCGACGTCAGATCGAGCATCTCGGCTGCCTCGAGCACTCGGCGCTCGATCTCCTTTGCCGGTGCACCACGCAGCTTGAGCCCGAAACCGAGATTCTCCTTGACCGTCATGTGCGGATAGAGCGCGTAGCTCTGGAACACCATCGCGATATCGCGGTCTCGCGGCTCGAGGTTCGTCACGTCGCGATCGCCGATGAACACCGAACCTTCGGTCACTTCCTCGAGCCCGGCAACGACCCGCAACAACGTGCTCTTACCGCATCCCGACGGGCCGACGAGCACGATCAGCTCGCCGTCGCGAATCTCGAGATCCGCGCGGTCAACTCCGACGTGGCCGTTCTTGTAAACCTTACGAACGCCTTTCAGCGTCACTGAGGCCAA
>DATCLP010000531.1:0-3021 GCA_036563855.1 Steroidobacteraceae bacterium
CGCTGAGATTGCGGGCTGTTTCGGCTTTTGGGCTTGGCTGCGCCTGGGAAAGTCCGCGTGGTGGCTCGTACCCGCACTCGCCTCGCTCGCGTTATTTGCGTACCTGCTGACGCTCGTGAACACACCGACCGCAGGACGCGCGTTCGCCGCCTACGGCGGCGTGTACATCGTCGCTTCGCTTGCCTGGATGTGGCTGGCCGAAGGTGCACGCCCGGACCGATGGGATTTGTTCGGCGCAGCGCTGTGTTTGGTCGGTGCTGCGGTGATCGTGGCGGCGCCGCGATGAGTCAATACTGGATCCTTCCTCGAGGTGCGATGAAAACGAAAAGCCCCGCACAAGGCGGAGTCGCGCGCCCGGAAGGATATGTGCCTGGTCCATCCATGGACCGGCACGCTTTCGCGCCAGCTACCGCTGTCCAAAAACTGCATCCGTGCAGTTTTTGTCGAACCTCCGACGTCGGAGGTCGAAATCCTTCCTCAGTGTGCGGTGAAAACGAAAAGCCCCGCACAAGGCGGGGCTTCTCGTTTTCATGGCGCGCCCGGAAGGATTCGAACCTCCGACCTCATGGTTCGTAGCCATGCGCTCTATCCAACTGAGCTACGGGCGCAGCAACTTGTTACTCCATACCACCACACATCCCTGTGGCTGGGTTCCAGCCCGTACTTCCATGTACGGTCGTTCGCGCGGTCCGAAGACACGTTAAGTGTCTTCGGAGATGGCGCCCGCGCTCACCCAACTGAGCTACGGGCGCAGCAATCGATTTTGTGTGACAATCAACCTCTCGCCGTCGACTGCCACGCATCGACGAGGATCGAGATCTGGCGGAGAGAGAGGGATTCGAACCCTCGATGGGCTTTTGACCCATACACCCTTAGCAGGGGTGCGCCTTCGACCTCTCGGCCATCTCTCCGCTGCCAAAGATTCCGCGTCGATCTTACTCCGAGCGGTCTCAGTCGCACCCACCAGGGTGCACGTACGCCTGCACTCCCGCTCTCGCCGGTCAACTGATGAATTCAGTTGTTCAAGTTTGCTTCCCGGCAAACTTGGTCGACCTCTCGGCCTTCTCCGCTGCCAAAGACTTTTGGCGTCGCTTCTTCTACAGCAGGTTCGAGCCGCTTCTCAGGCGTATGGGACCGAGCCCGGCCTAACGAAGGCGGGCAAGAATACTGGCCGGAGGGCGCGAGGTAAAGACTTGAAACGGGGGAAGAAACCGGGCCGCGAAGCCGCAGAGTGGGGTCGAACCTCACTCCGCGGCCGGCTGTTGGGATCGCTTAAGTTCCGGTGCCGGTGCCGGGCCGCCGCACTGCGCCGCCCGCCGCCTGCTCCTCGCGCTTGATGCGCTCGTAGATCTCTTCGCGATGAACCGCAACTTCCTTCGGCGCATTCACGCCGACGCGAACTTGATTGCCCTTGACGCCTAGTACGGTCACTGTGATGTCGTTACCTATCATCACGGTCTCACCGACGCGCCGTGTCAGAATCAACATGATCAGCTCCTTGCTCTTGCAGCCACGTGGTTCATCGCTGGCTTGCCGGCAATGGAAATCACTGCCCTCCCACAGCTCACCAGAGAATTCCCACTGAAATCGAGAGTATGGCAGGGGGTTTTCGTTGGGGATCGGGATTTCCCTGATTATCGAAAACGCCCTCACAAGATGAGACTTCTTGTCGCGGCTTATGTTCGAAGCACGCAAATCGCATGCTTCTCGCGCATGCACGAGATCGCGTTCGCTCGCTGTCGGTCGAGATTCCTGACACCTATTTCACTCGATCGCGATGGTGCGCCGAACACAGTGCACCGATCGGTCTCTTCGCGCAAGCTACATAACGCACCTGTGCGCAAGCAAGTTCAGGCGGCGCTCAAGGCTCTCTCGACCCAGCCGGCAACCGACGCGAGCGCCGCATCGAGCTTCGCGACGTCGCTTCCGCCGGCCTGCGCCATGTCGGCGCGCCCTCCGCCGCGTCCGCCGATTTGCTGTGCAACGGCGTTGACGAGCTCGCCGGCCTTCAATTTCGCTGTTTGATCGGCGGTTACGCCCGCGATGAGCACCACTTTGTCAGGTGCCTGCACTGAGGCAAGCACGATCGCGGCGGACTTCAGCTTGTTCTTGAGCTGATCGACCGCATTGCGCAGAGTCGGCGCGTCCGCGCCATCGACGCGGGTCGCGACGACTTTCACCCCGCGTACGTCCACGGCGCTTGCCGAGAGATCGTTGCCCTGTCCGCTCGCGAGTTTTTGCCGCAGGGTCGCGATTTCCTTCTCGAGCTTGCGCGTGCGTTCGAGCGCTTGCCGAACTTTGTCTTCCACGTCGTCGCGCGTGCCTTTCACGAGCGCGGCAATCTCGCGCAGCATCTGCTCGGACTGTGCGACGAAATCGAGCGCTGCTTCGCCGGTCACGGCTTCGATACGGCGAACACCGGCTGCAATGCCGCTTTCGCTCACGATCTTGAACAGCCCGATATCCCCCGTGCGCCGCACATGCGTGCCGCCGCACAGCTCCACCGAGAAATCGCCGAAGCGCAAGACGCGCACTTCGTCCTCGTATTTCTCGCCGAACAAGGCCATTGCGCCCGACGCAACTGCAGCATCGTATTTCATGAGCTTCGTTTCGGCGGCGACGTTCTGACGAATCTGTTCGTTGACGAGTTGCTCGATGCGTCGCAGCTCTTCCGGAGTGACGGGCGCGTAATGCGAGAAGTCGAAGCGCAGACGATCCGGCGCGACGAGCGAGCCCTTCTGCGTCACGTGCGTGCCGAGGACTTTGCGCAAAGCCGCATGCAACAAATGCGTCGCGGAGTGATTCAGGCGGATCGCATTGCGGCGCAACTCGTCGATTTGCGCATCGACTTCATCGCCGACGCGCAGCTCGCCGTTCACGACGCGGCCGATGTGCGCGAACGCAGTGCCCAGCTTCTGAGTGTCGGTGACCTCGAAACAGGAATTCGCGCTCTTGAGGATACCGGTGTCGCCGACCTGTCCCCCGCTTTCCGCATAGAACGGCGTGTTGTCGAGGATGACC
>DATCLP010000532.1:0-5595 GCA_036563855.1 Steroidobacteraceae bacterium
GGCTTGATTCGGTCGCGGTGTCGTGTAAGTCTGCGCGTCCCGTTTGCACCTGCAAAAAAGCTGCAGTCCGTAATTGGATCAGATCGAGACCCGCCCATGTCCGAAAAAAAGTTCGAACTGACGAATCTTGCTACCGGTAAAAAATCGATCGCCGAAGTGCGCAGCGGCACCCTAGGCGCGGACGTGCTCAATATTGCGAGTCTCGCGAAAGATCACGGGATGTACTCGTTCGACCCGGGCTTCATGGCGACGGCGTCCTGCGAGAGCAAGATTACGTTCATCGACGGCGACGCAGGGGTGCTGCTCTATCGCGGAATCCCGGTCGAGCAGCTGGCCGAGAAGAGCAACTTTCTCGAAGTCGCTTACCTCCTGATCAATGGCGAGCTCCCGACCGCGGCCCAGCTCGCCGAATTCACGCACGCGATTCAGTACCACACGATGATCAACGAATCGCTGCTGCGGTTCTTCAACGGCTTTCAACACAACGCGCACCCGATGGCGATGCTGTCGGGCGTGGTGGCTTCGATGGCGGCGTTCTATCACGACTCGATGGACATCCATAACCCGCGCCACCGCGAGATCTTCGCGCACCGGATCATCGCCAAGATTCCGACGATTGCCGCGGCGGCGTACAAGCATTCGGTCGGCCAGCCGTTCATCTATCCGAGGAACGACCTGGATTACTGCAGCAATCTCTTGCACATGTTCTTCGCCGTCCCCTGCGAGCCGTACAACGTCGATCCGGTTGCGGCACAAGCGCTCGATCTGCTCTTCATTCTCCACGCCGACCACGAGCAGAACGCCTCGACGTCGACCGTGCGTTTGGCAGGCAGCACCGGTGCGAATCCTTACGCCGCGATCTCGGCCGGCATCTCTGCGCTGTGGGGTCCGGCGCACGGCGGCGCGAACGAAGCCGTGCTCAACATGCTCGAGCAGATCGGTACGGTCGACAACGTGCCGAAGTATCTCGCGAAGGCCAAGGACAAGAACGACAACTTCCGACTGATGGGCTTCGGTCACCGCGTGTACAAGAACTTCGATCCGCGGGCGACCATCATCCGCGCGATGTGCCACAAAGTGCTCGCGAAGCTCGGCAAGTCCGACAATCCGCTGTTCGAGCTCGCGCTGCGCCTCGAAGAGATTGCGCTCAAGGACGAGTACTTCGTCGAACGCAAGCTCTATCCGAACGTCGACTTCTATTCGGGCATCATCTACAGCGCGATCGGCATTCCGACGTCGATGTTCACGGTGATGTTCGCGATTGCGCGTACGGTCGGCTGGGTCGCGCACTGGCAGGAAATGATCTCGGACCCCGCAATGAAGATCGGACGTCCGCGCCAGCTCTACACCGGTCCGGCGCGGCGGGATTACGTCGAGATTTCCAAGCGCGGCTGACCGCTGGGCTGCGGGCCACGGACTACGGGCAACGGTTGGAAACTGCGCAGCACTGCTGCGCGTCTCCTACAGCCTAAAGTGGACTACAGCCTTTAGTAGCGGCTGCTCACCTTCGGCTCCGCCGCCTCCATCAACATCGCTTCGAGCTCGTCGATGCTCGCGCGCCGCATCGGGCGACCATCGACGGGGCTTGCTGGTGCTTGGCGAATACCGTTGACCGGAAACACGACGGCTTCGATCTCACGATGACCGGCAACGAAACGTACGACCGGATAAGCCACCAATCGGTCGGGCTCGTAACGCAGCCTTCGCTCGACGATGCGATGGGGAATGCCATTGTCCATGAGATGCAGCGCAACCGCTTCGGGACTGTCTGCGAAGACATGAAGGCTGACTTCGGAATGAGCGGAGGCGGTGCCGCTCAACACCGGACCGACCAAGCGCGGCTGAAAGCGTTCCAGCAGCCGCATTGCGCGTAACGCCGTCTTGCGTAGCTCCTCCAATGTGGAGGAGTGCGTATCGGCATGGAATAGACGCTGGTGATCGGCGCGCGCCGCTTCGATCTCCGTGTTCTTCGGGAGAACCGCCAAATCCGTCGCACCGAACCGTTCGGCCGCCTTGCGCTTCGCCAGGCCGTAATCGTCGATTCCCTGTTCGGACATGATGCGCGCCGCTTCCTGCGCGAGTGCACGCCGCAAATTGTCGGCGCGCGAATTCGTTCGTTTACTCATGCCGCCCCTCGTTGACGGGCCGAACTGTTGGAGGAAAGCACCGATGCTTCAGGAATGTGTTTGGAAGGCGTGCTCCTTTGTGCGTCGAATAAGTGAGTAGAAGTGTAGCCGATTCTGTCAGAACAGCGGCTCTTCGCTCGACGACTGTTCGGCTTGTGTACCCTCGACCGGGTCGCCCGGAACGATCTCTTCAGCCGCAGGCGGCAGGTGACCTTCGATGAACGTTTCGAACATGGCGTTCTCATCGTCCGGACGCGCGACACGTCCCGTTTCTGCAGAAATGCGCATCGTGACCAAGCCTGGCGGCGGTGGTAGCCGATGCTCCGGGGTTCCCTGCAACGCTTCGGCCATGAAATAGATCCAGATCGGCAAGGCGGTGCGGCTCCCTTGCTCGCCGCGACCGAGCGGGCGTTCCTGGTCGAATCCCACCCATGCGGCGCCGACGAGGGAAGCATTGAAGCCGCAGAACCAGGCGTCGCGTCCGTCGTTCGTCGTACCGGTCTTGCCGGCCAGGTCGTTGCGTCGCAATTGCATGGCGCGCGCACCCGTGCCGCGACGCACGACATCGGCCATCATGTCAGTCATCACGTAGCTGTTTTGCGGCGAGATCACCTGCGGCGCAAACATCGCCTCATCGAGATAGTTGAGCCCTCCCCAACGAGACTCGTCGGTTGAGCGGCTTTGCAGCACGGCTTCCGGGGGTGCACCTTCGCCGGCAGCGAACCCCAGCTTCTGCTCGAGGCAGCGTTCGCACACGAAGCGAGGCGTCGCTTCGAACACAACCGAACCGTCCGAGGCGTGAATGCGCTCGATGAAATACGGGTCGACGCGGTAGCCGCCGTTGGCGAAGACGGCGTAGCCGCGCGCCATTTCGAGCGGAGACACTTGAGCGGTACCGAGCGCAAGCGTGAGATTGCGCGGCAGCGAGTCTTCGGCGAAGCCGAAACGCGAGATGTATTTCGTTGCGTACGCCGGCCCGAGCGCGTGCATCACACGAATGGAAACGAGATTGCGCGAGCGTACGAGCGCTTCGCGCAAGCGCATCGGTCCGCGGAATTCGCGAGAATCGTTTTGCGGCCGCCACGTCGCCTCGAGGCTCGGATCGTCGATGACCCAAGGCGCATCGTTGATCATGCTCGCAGCCGTGAAGCCTCGATCGAGCGCTGCCGAATACAAGAAGGGTTTGAACGCCGATCCCGGCTGGCGCTTCGCTTGAACCGCGCGGTTGAAAGCGCTCGCGAAATAGTCGAAACCGCCGACGAGCGCACTGATGGCGCCATCCCGCGGATCCAACGCTACGAATGCTGCCTGCGCTTCGGGAATCTGCACCATGCGCCACGCGCCCGAAGTTTCCTGAGCGACGTAGACGACATCGCCGCGTGCGACGACGTCCGAGGCACGTTGCAGCGGAGGTCCGAGAGTGCCGTCCGCAAGCGGCGGACGCGCCCAGGACAATGCCGACCAGCCGAGATTGATGCGCCCTTCGCGGCGCGACCAAGCGACGGCGCTGCGCTCGTCCACCGAAAGAATCACAGCCGGCTCGAGACCGCCGCGCGACGGAAAATCCTTCAGCAGCTCGGCCCACTCGCTTTCGCGAGCGTTGTCGTTCAGCGCGATGCGCCCGGCAGGGCCCCTGTAACCGTGGCGTTGATCGTACTCCAGCAAGCCTGCGCGCACGGCTCGATTCGCCGCCTTCTGCAAGCGGCTGTCGATCGTCGTGATCACGTTGTAACCCGCGGTGTATGCCTCGGTGCCGAAGCGATTGAACAGCTCTGCGCGCACCATTTCGGCGACGTACGGAGCCTCGACTTCCACCGCATAGCCGTGCAGCTTCGATTCGACGGGCGCATCCAATGCAGCGGTGTACTCGGAGTCGGTGATGAATTCTTTTTCGCGCATCCGGCGCAGCACGTACGCGCGCCGGCGCTTCGCAAATTCCGGATTTGCGACCGGATTGTCGCGCGACGGTAAACGAAACGTACCCGCGATGAGCGCGATCTCGGGCAGCGTGAGTTGATCGATAGTCTTGCCGAAATACACCTCGGCCGCGGCACCGACGCCGTACGCGCGTTGACCGAGAAACATCTTGTTGAGATAGAGCGTGAGGATCTCCTGCTTGGTGAGCTGCTGCTCGATGCGCAGCGTCAGGAAGATTTCGAGGAGCTTGCGGCGGTAGCTCTTCTCAGGGCTCAAGAAAATGCCGCGCGTGAGCTGCATCGTGATCGTGCTGCCGCCCTCGCTCTTCTCGCCCGACATCAAGTGTCGAACCGTCGCGCGGAGCAATCCCGGATAATCGATGCCGCTGTGCTCGAAAAAGCTGTCGTCTTCGGCGGCCAACACCGCGTTCACGAGTTGACCGGGAATCTGCTCGAACGACAGCGGGATGCGCCGTTGCTCACCGAATTGATCGATGAGGCGGCCGTCGCGGCTGTACACCCGCATCGGAACTTGCAACTGAATGTCGCGAATCGCGGCGACGTCGGGGAGCGCCGGCTTCAAATATTGGTATGCGCCCAACAAGGCGAGCGCGACGGAGCCTTCGACAGCAACAAGAACCGCAGTCGCCAGGCGTAAAGGTGAGGATAGATAACGTCGCATGAGAACAAAGGGACGTAAGTCCTTGCTTCGCAAAAATCGGCTATGCAATAGTAAGTATCAAACTCACTGACAAGCTCACCGCCGACGAGGTGAGCGTCATGCGCGGCAGTCGTTCGGGGGCGGGCCGAAACACAGACATCGCCTGGGTCATGGTACCGGGATTTGATCACTGCCGGCCGTTACGCAGCTCGCCACGAAGCCGGCAGGTTACGCACGCTTCTTGGGTGCTAAGTGATTGTCCAGAAAAGCAATTGCCGGTTGGCAGACACCTGGTGCGAAGCGGCGGGCGATCTTCCGAAGCAGCTTCGATGGTATTTCGTGAGGCCTCTCACATTCAACTTAAATCGCGTCTGTATATGCTTGCGATCCGTGTTTCGTGTCGGATCTCCGATCGTCACCTAAGTGTCTGATCAATATAGGGAACTAGCGTGCTTTTCACTCCCAAAGCCAGGCCGCTTCTCGGATTGGACATCACTACCTCCTCGGTCAAGTTGATCGAGCTGAGCATGAGTGGTGGCCAGTACCGCGTTGAAGCGTATGCCGCCGAACCGACACCTCCGAACTCGATCAACGAAAAGGCCATCGTCGATGCAAACGCGGTAGGCGAGGCGATCAAGCGCGCAGTCAAGCGCGCCGGTGCCCGCGCGAAGGAAGCAGCGGTTGCGATCAGCGGCGACGCGGCGATCACGAAGATCATTCAAATGCCCCGAAACCTCAGCGAAAACGAGCTCGAGGGGCAGGTCGAGATGCAAGCGGATCAGTACATCCCCTTCCCGATGGAAGAGGTCAGCTTCGATTACGAAGTGATCGGTCCTTCGGAAAAAGATCCCGAGATGCTCGATGTGCTGCTCGTTGCGACGCGCTCCGAAAA
>DATCLP010000533.1:0-3618 GCA_036563855.1 Steroidobacteraceae bacterium
GGTCATCCGCGGATTCCTCGAACGCCGACGCGACGCAAAGGACGTCACGCACGATGCGCTGCGTTCGCTCGGCATCGATGCGCCGATCGATCTCGGCTACCGGATCGCACCCGGGACGGCCGAGATGGATGGCTTCTATTATGCTTGCTTGGAAAAGACCAAAGGCTGATACGGGTGCGAGCGACAGTAACAACGACAACTGCTGCGCGAACTTGTGTCGGTGCGATCTGCTGGAAGGCGGTCGCGGTCTTGCTGCTTTCTCTCGCCGCATTGGACGCATTCGGGCAGCAACGCATCGAAGTGCGTTCGGCGTATGTCGAGGCGTCCGACTCGGTGTACTTGCTGAGCACCACGATCGATTTCGACCTGCCTGAAGGCGCCCGGGCGGCAGTTCGTGAAGGTGTTCCGCTGACGCTGGATCTCGAGATCGTCGTCCAGCGCAGCCGGCGGTTTTGGCGGGACGAGACGATTGCAGCGCTCGTGCAACGCTACGAGCTCGTGTTTCATGCGTTGAGCTCGCGTTACGTCGTGCGCAATCTGAACAGCGGAGAGCAGTCCTCGTATGCGACGCTCGACGCGGCGCTCGATTCGATGCGAGTCATCCAGGACTTGCCCATCCTCGATCGGGCGCTGATCGAAACGCCGGGTCGTTACGAGTTCGGTCTGCGCGCCAGCTTGGATGTGCGCACGATGCCCGATGCCTTGCGCTTCGTATTGTTCTGGAAGGACGATTGGCGACAGCGCAGCGAGTGGTACACATGGTCGCCTCGACTGTGAAACGCACGATCGTTTCGGTGCTCGTGCTGATCGGCTCGGGCCTGTGGATGGCTGCGCTGCTCATGATGGCGCAGACGGTGCAGCAGTCCACGAACTTCAGCTCGCTGCATCCGTTGATCGTCACGATCAACGTCGCCGGCTTGATCGTGCTGCTCATCTTGATCGGTGGGCGGCTCGCGCAGCTCATTCGCGACTGGCGTCGACGGGTCGTCGGCTCGCGCCTCGAAGCGCGCATGGTGTGGATGTCGGCGACGCTCGTGATGCTGCCGCTCCTGCTCGTCTTCTATTTCTCCGTCGTCTTCCTGAATCGCGGCATCGATAGCTGGTTCCACGTTGAAATTCGCGAAGGGCTCGAAGATGCGCTGACGTTGTCGCGCGCAGCCCTCGACTTGCGGATGCGCGAGCATCTGCAACGCACGGACGCGCTCGCGAACGAGCTCGCTTATGCGGACAATCCCGTCGCGATGCTCGGCGAGCTGCGCGAGCGCTTCGAAGCGAACGATCTCACGCTGTTCGGCGGGGCTTCGCGGATCATCGGCACGAGCTCGGATCGGCTAGGCGAAATCCCATCGACGCAGTTGAGCGAGGAAATGCTGATACAGGTTCGACAGGGCCGCCAATTCGTGGCGCTCGAACCGGTCGCTGGCGGCGGATACATCGTGCGCACGGCCGTGCAATTGCCGCGCACGATCCCTGATCTCGAGCCGCGCATCGTCGCTGCCACATATACGATCGAGCGGCGCCTCGGCGAGCTTGCCGACACGGTCGAATCGGCCTATCAAAGCTACGGCGAGAAGGCGCGGCTGCGCGAACCGCTCAAGGACAGCTTTACATTGACCTTGACGTTGGTGCTGCTGCTCTCGCTGTTCGCGTCGTTGTACGGCGCGTTCTGGGCGGCGCGGCGATTGGTACGACCGATACAGGACCTCGTCGCCGGAACGCGCGCCGTGGCGAAAGGCGATTTCGACATGCGCCTGCCGCTGACGTCTCACGACGAGATGGGCATTCTCGTTCATTCGTTCAACGACATGACGAAACGCCTGGCGAGGGCGCGCGAAGCGGCGCGCCGCAGTCAACAGGCGGTCGAAGCCGAGCGCGCGAACCTCGCGGTCATCCTGGCGCGTTTGTCGACGGGCGTGATTTCGCTGGCACCGGACCGCACGATTCGCACCGTCAATCGCGCAGCAGGATCGATCCTCAATACGGATATCGAGGCCTGCGTCGGCAAGCCCTTCGCGGAAGCGGCGCAAACGAGTCCGTTGTTTCAACAGTTCGGAGAGGCGTGTCTCTCGCACCTCGATGCGGGTGAGATCGAATGGCGCGAGCAGCTCGTACTGCAGGGAGAATCGAGCCGACGCGTGCTGATGTGCGCGTGCACTACGCTCTCGAGCGAAGAGCCGGGCGCCGCAAGCGTCGTGATCGTGTTCGACGACATCACGACCTTGCTGCAGGCGCAACGCGAAGCGGCCTGGGGCGAAGTGGCGCGGCGGCTCGCGCACGAGATCAAGAACCCGCTGACGCCGATCCAGCTGTCGGCTGAGCGGTTACGGCACAAACTGCTCGGATCGATGAACGAAGCCGACGCGCAGGTGCTCGATCGCGCCACGCATACGATCGTGCAGCAGGTCGAAGCAATGAAGGAAATGGTCAACGCCTTCAGCGAATATGCGCGGGCGCCGGCCATGGACATTACGCGGTTCGACCTCAACCAGCTCATCGGCGAGGTCGTGGAGCTCTATCGCATGACGCACGTACCGCGCCCGGAGCTCAAGCTCGACCCGTCCATCGGCGAGATCGAAGCGGACCGTGGCCGGTTGCGACAGATTATCCATAATCTGCTCGCGAACTCCCTCGAGGCGCTCGAAGGCAGCCCCGACCCGCAAATCAGCATCGAGACCCGGCGCGTCGAGCAAGGCGAAGGCGTCGTGTACGCCCAGATCTCCGTGGAAGACAACGGTCCCGGTTTCCGCACCGATGTGATAGGACAGGTATTCGATCCTTATGTGACGACCAAACCCAAGGGAACGGGGCTCGGGCTTGCAATCGTGAAAAAAATCGTCGAAGAACACGGCGGAAGGATCGAGGCGGAAAATCGCCGGACCGGGGGTGCCTGCGTACGGATTACGTTGCCCCTCGAGGCGACGGATCGCGCGTTCAGCGGTACGCTACGGGAGCGACGGTCTGGACCGAGGAGAGAACGTGCATGAGTGCTGCTCGCATTCTGGTCGTGGATGACGAGGCCGAAATCCGTGGACTCTTGAAAGAGATCCTCGCGGACGAAGGCTATGAGGTCGACGTGGCAGCGGATGCCGAGCAAGCGCGCCAAATCCGCGCCCAACACGATCCTGATCTGATCCTCCTCGACATCTGGATGCCCGATACGGACGGCATCACGTTGCTCAGGGAGTGGTCGCAGATCAACGGTACGTCGTGTCCAGTGGTCATGATGTCCGGCCACGGTACGGTCGAGACCGCCGTCGAGGCGACGCGCCTCGGTGCGTTCGACTTCGTGGAGAAGCCGCTTTCGCTCGCAAAGCTTCTGCGCACGGTCGAGCGCGCGCTCGAGGCCGGCCGCACGAAACGGCATACGGCTCGCACGCTCGTGCCGCCCTTCATTGCGCCGGTCGGCCGCAGTCCTGTGATGCAGGCGCTGCGCGAGCAGGTTCAGCAAGTCGCACCGCACGACACGCCGCTGCTCATCGTCGGCGAGCCCGGTTCCGGCCGCGAAGCGTTTGCACGCTACATTCATTCGATCAGTCCGCGGTCGAAGGGTCCGTTCGTCCAGTTGGTTGCCACGGGTCTTTCCGACGAGGGCGCTGCAGCGGTCATGCAAGGTACCGA
>DATCLP010000534.1:0-7118 GCA_036563855.1 Steroidobacteraceae bacterium
CCGCCGACCAGCACGAACCGGTATCGAGGACGACGCCGCGCGAGCTCCAACACGATGTCCGGCCGCTTCACGGGCCGAATGTTGCCGACCCACAGGACATCGACGTCCTTCTCGCGCGCTCTCGGCGGGGACGGCGGATCGACGGCAATGTTGACGATCTCGCTATGAACGCCGAAGTTTCGCAGCAAGAGATCGCGCTGACGTTCCGTCTGAGCGGCGACGAGCGAGGCGTGACGCAGACCGTATTCGTATAACCAGCGGTCCACGCGGCGGCCTAGCGGCAAGTTGGGCCGCAAGCAATCGCTGTCCGAAGCGATTCGGACGACCGACCGCTTGCCGTGGCGAATCGCGAACGCGGCGACGACCCCGGCCAGTCCCGCAGCGGGCGATTGGTAGTAGAGGTCGGCATCGACCTCTCGCATCGCCCGCAACACGCTCGTCATTCTCGGGTGAACGTACCGCACGCCCTTGAGGCCTTCGTCCCTGCCGTAGCAGGTCACGGCTCGAATGCCATCCACGCTCGTGACGTGCGGCTGGCCGTGGTCGTGCACGATGATCGAGACATCGAGGCCGAGATCGCGCCAGGCCCTCGCGAGCAACACGTGCTGGACCGACTCGCCGCCGATGTAGCCGTACGACGTGTCGCCTGTGAGCATCGCGAAATCGTCGAGCCCGATGATGCAGATCTTCGTGATGGACATTCAGCCGCAGTCGCCGTTACGCCAGGAGTGATGCTCTGAACGGCAAGATGCATACCAAATGCATCTGACGCCGGGCGGGTCGTTCCATCGGTGTCGGTTGCCGGCATCGCTGAATGTAAGTCTTGCGGGGAGCTCGTGTACTTTCTACCTAAAGTCGAGAGCAGAACTTGCAACTGCCCCATTCCCTAATCCAATCCCGAAAACGAAACCGCCCGCGGTAGGCGGGCGGCATCGCTGCTTCAACCGATCGACTGCTTACTCGACCGTGAGCACCGGCGACTTCGGGGTTGCAGCCTTGGCTCGCCCTTCGACCTGGGCAGCCATCTCGTGCAGCCACAACTCGAGCTTCGTATAACCGCTCGGCGTGACGGCATTGTGGTCGGCCGGCAAGACCAGTGCACGACGGTTCTCTGCCAGCGTTGGCCAACCGCCTGCATTCTTCGCGCAACGAGCCGAGCCGTCGGGCGAGACGCAATTGATGATGCGTCCGGTGCGCTCTCGCACGCTGCGGATGATTCGCGTATCGACGCTGTCGCGATCCGCCGGGCGTGCTCCCACGTTCGCCAGAACGCTGTTCAACACGGTGTTATCGCGCGTGGGCATCGCCGTCAGGCCTTGCAACCAGATCGGCGCGCTAGAAGCCTTGATCGAGCTCGGCACCTCGGCCGCATTTGCCACTGCCCATGGATCGGTCGAGCTGATACCGTAACCGATCGTCTGGTTGTCGTTCAGATACACCTTCGCAGTCGACGGTAAGGGGAAATTGTCCCGACGCAACCAGACCGGGGGATGGCCGCTCGAGTCCGGACCCTTGATGAACACGTTGCCGACTACGGCGTTCTTCGTCGCCACGTCGTTCATGCTCGTCAACGCCATCGCCTGCCAGCCCGCGTTGTAGATCACGTTGTTGACGAACACGGAATCGTAGGATCGGATCACCGGATTGCGCGCGTAGTTGTGCGCGAGCAGGTTCCCCTTGATCGTCGCGCGACCGCCGCCGCTCTGCGCCAGGAAGAGCCCGTAGCCCGAGGCGTGACCATCCGAGCGCTCGTGCAGGCCTTCAGCGATGATATTGTTCGTCAGCGTAACGTCGGTCCAGTTTTCCCACAGCGACACAGTCTCGTCCAATGCCCACGCAAACGAACAATGATCGATGACGATGTTCCGTAATCTCGTCGTACCCGAACCCGCATCGATCTTCAACGCGTCGCGGTTGCCGAACGATGGGCCCTCGGGATCGTCGCCGACGCGGATTCGAATGTGCTGTACGAGAACATCCGACGTATTGACCTGTAAGGCGGCTCCACGCAGCGTGATGCCGGGCGAAGGCGCCGTCTGGCCGGCGATCGTGATGTACGGATTTCTGATGTGCAGGTCGGCCTTGAGCTTGATGGTTCCGGATACCTCGAAAATACAGACGCGTGGACCGCTCGCTTGAATGCATTCCTTCAGCGAACCCGCTCCCGATTCATTCAAGTTCGTGACACGAAAAACTTTGCCGCCGCGGCCGGCAGGCGTCTCCATGCCATAGCCAACACCGCCAGGAATGACCGGAAGCGCGCTCGCTGCGAACGGTGCCGCGGCGAGGCCACAAACGAACAGTGCGGCAAATTTCGAGCGCCGTCGTCGTGCGTAAACCAATTGACCCCCCGTATTCTGGAATGAGGCTTCAGACATGTATCAACACCCTCTAGTCTTTTCGGATTGAGCTTGCAAGAAAGCCCAGCTGCCTCTTGCGGTGTCAGCACGTTACTTGCGGAGCCCGCCCGTTCAAATTGGACAAGCCCTGAACAGCCTATGAGCACCATTCATCCAGTATCGGAGAAATTGCTACATATGTTTCGCGACAGAGGGGCTTGGGGGCGCGGTGCCTGGGGCCGGACAATGCACGCGCGTTTTCACAAAAATAGCCGGTTTATTGACTCCGCAACAACACGACTATTCAAGAACAAGGTGTCTTCCGTCTCCCTTTCCAAGCCCCAAGCCCCAAGCCCTACTCCTACTGAAACCTATCGCCGGTGGCCTGTAGCCAGCCGGAAGCTTGGTTGCGCAGCCGGGAAAGAAGTATGCCGACCTCCGGAATCTTCAGACGGCTCAAGAACAGCACAAAGAGGACCAAGTACAACGCGCTGGCCGGAATGATTCCGAAGAAGCCCAACTGCTTCGTCCAGAAATCCGGAAAGATCACCGCACCGGCCAGGACTGCGGCAGCTAGGATTTTGCACAAGTCCCACCAAGGCACGACCGAGCGCAAGCGAACCTCATACGCACGCGCCACGCGCACTGCGAGATACCCGCCCTCGATGAAGCGCGCAATGACGCCTCCGGTCACCGCGCCGACCAGCCCCCATTTCGGAATCATGACCATGAGCAGCGCAGCCCGAACTGCAATCGACAACGAAGTGCTTTGCAGGATCGGCGCATTGCGATTGATGGCGCGCAACGGCACGCCGAAATCGAGCGTTTCGCGTAAGAACACGAGCACATAGATCTGAAAGACTGGGATGGCTGGTCGGTACGCCTCCGAGAACAAGGTGACGACCAAAGGCTCCGCAAAGCGCGCGAGCAGCACTGCGGCTGAGAACATGAAGATCGCAGTCACGATCGAGGCGCGCTGCCAGAGCCGCAACGGCTCGGCTCGGGGCTCGGACGACCGCGCGGACATCTCCGGCAGTACGACATCCGACAGAGAGTTTCGCAGCACGTTCGTCACCGGCTGCAAGTACGTGCCGATCACGTACTGAGCGAGTGCCGCCGGGCCCAGCATTTTCGTAACGAAAAGCGGCGCGACCGACTTGCTGAGCGACACGGCCACCATTGCCGAGCCGAACGGCAGGCAATACTTCCACTGCTCGCGCCACGAGCCGGCGTCCGTGGTAACGCCGCGTCCTGCGTGCGAGCGCCAAGCGATCGCTGAGATCGTCAAGCGAACGGCCTCCAAGCCGATCAGCGCGTAGATGATCGTCGGCACATCCCTGGTCAACGCCGCAGTTACGGTGACGACGACCAAACGAGCGACTAGCCGCGCAGTCGTATAGCGCAGCACCGCGGAACTGTACTTCTCCGCGAGCCAAAGGAACTCCCAGAAGTCGAGATTGACGGAAACCAGGACATAGAGCGCAACCGGTACCGCATATTCGCCGACGAGCTCGCCGTTGAAGAGCCGATTCAAGAGCAGCATGCCGCAAACAACGATGATGCTGCTCGCGAACGTCATGAAGCTCGCTTGCTTGACGTAGCGCCACTTCGCCGACGGTTCGCCTGGTACGAACTTGAGCAAACTGGAGTTGATGCCGAACGCGGCAATGCCGGCGAACAGAGTTGCGTAGACGAGGAACTCGCGGTACCGCCCGAAGTCCTGCTCCGAGAGCAGGCGTACCAGCAGCATCGGGCTGATCAAGAGCAGCCCATAGTTCATGAGACGCGTAGCGGAGATCGCTACGGCACGACCCATCATTCCGCGAATGGCACTCCTCCGTCTTAGTTCGAGTCGAGAGAGGTCCTACCCTGCCCGGATGGCTTCGCCTCCGGTGCTTCGATTGCAGCAGGCGTGGCGGTCGTCTGCTCCTCTGCTGCCACGGCGGTCGACGGCGCTTCGACTGCACGCAGGACCTGCGTACGGCCGTCACGACCGACGAATACGGTTCTGAAACGGTCCGAGCTCAGTATGTCGTCCAATTCCTCGCGCACGACGCGGCGTCCGTCGCGCCAATCCTCGCCCGAACCGATCACGAAGATGCGCTTACCACGATTCTCGCGCAGCACTGCCTCGAGCATGCTCGTCGTGGTGATGACCGGTGTGCCCGTGTAGAAGTCGACGATGCCGGACTCGGTGCGTTTGACGAACTTGCGGGCGAACTTGCGGCTGGCCAGCCAGTAGTCGACATGGCCGAGATAATAGGTCTGCTGCAATACGTCTTCTGCAATGACGATGTCGTCGTCCGTGATTTGCTGAGTGCGCATGAATTCAGCTGCGCCCTTATGGTCCGGGCGAATTGCGTATCCTGCGTTCACAGTCGCCGCCAGCAGCGCTGGATTGACGATCGCAACGCCCGCGATCGCAGCAGCGCAAGCCTTGACCGTTGCCGCGAACCTCTCGCCGACATAGCTCGATAGCGCGTCGACGCCGCGTTGCCCGACCGCAAGCGCGCACACCAACATTGGCGCGAGCGACATGGCCGTGTAACGCGTCGGCACATTCCAGGCGAACATTCCCAGCGCAAACACGGGTGCCCAGACGCCAAGCAACGCGAGCAACCAGTAGTCCGGAACGCGCCGGCGCTGAGCGATCAGGTACAGGCCCCACACAAGCAGCGCGGCAGTCAGCAAGCCTGCGAACGGACTGAGTTGGGCAACGCGCACATAGGGCCAAACGCTTGGTTGTCCGATGAGCGCGCCGACGAGACGCACGAACGTGCCGGCGATCGGCATCAGCAGCGCGACATGGAAAACCAGGATGCAAGCCGCGGCAGCGGCGAACAGGATTGCGTCGCGCAGTTTGATGTCCGTCCGGTAGCGCGCGGCCAGGACTATACCAAGCGTGTAGCAAAGCGTTGCAACGTGGTAGTACAGCGCAAGCTGCAGCACGAGCCCAGCAAACAAGGAGAGTACGACGCCCAACTTCGCTGCTCTTGGATTGACGAATTGGGCGATACGCCAAGCAAATACTGCTGCGGCCAACGCCACGACGGACAGTGTGAGCTGGACGACGAACTCGAAGCCCTCGTGTTTCACGGAGGATTGCTGCCGCACCGGCAAGCCCTCGGCGAAATCCGCGGGCGGCGTCGGGTATTGCGCGTTCACCCAACTATCGACGATCAAGAACGCGACGAATCCGACAAGCGCTGCCGCCGCGCCCATGAAGCACCGCCGTGGATCGCCGCGCGCGATGCCCGGCAGCAGGAAAATCAACACGGTTCCCACGGCAAGCACGTGCATGTCGAGACCGACGATCAATGCAACCACCGCCGCGATGAGCCATGAGGTGCGCTCAGTGCGCTCCCACGCGAACACGCACACCATCGACGCGGCGATCAGCGTTACCAAGAAGATGTACATACGTCCCGTCTGCGAATCGAGAACGAGCACCGGCAGGAACGCGGCCGTGCCAGCCATGGCGAGAGCCCAAACAGGCCGCAAGAAGCGTCGGGAAGCGAAGTAGGCAAGCGGGATCAGCGCGACACCGCAGATCGCCGACGGTACGCGCAGCGCCCACTCGGATTCGCCGAAAAGAGAGACCGAGAGCGCCATCAAGTAAAGCTGCGTCTGCCCGCGCGGGTAGTACATACCGCTCGGCAGAATCGGCTGACCGTCGATGAGGATGTGACGCACGGCGAGAGCCATGGTCTCTTCGTCGCCATGAAACCCGACACTGCCGAGCCCCCAGAACCGCACGAATGCGCCGGCACATACGAGCGTCAGGAGCACGAACCAATGTACGGCGCGCTCTCGCTCGTCGGGCCGGGTGATCTCGAAGCAATCTCCGAGCGCGCGACCGAGGCTCTCTAGCCGCCAAGCGGAGAGATCGCTCGGCGGAGAGCTTGTCGTCCCCAGTACGATCGGACGCATGGTCCTCGCTTTTGCTCTAGAAGGCCCTGTCGCTGCGAATCAATTGCGGCACGGTCTTGAGCAGAATCTTGAAGTCGAGCCACAACGACCAGTTGCGCATGTACTCGAGGTCGTAGTGCACACGCGCATGCATGTCGGCAAGGCGCGGGGTCGCGCCGCGGAAGCCCTTGATCTGCGCCAACCCGGTGATGCCCGGCGGCACTTTGTGCCGCAGCATGTAACCGCGAATCAAACGTCGAATTTCCTCGTTGTGAGCGACCGCGTGCGGACGCGGCCCGACGAGGCTCATCCGCCCCTGAAGGACGTTGATGAGCTGCGGCAGCTCGTCGATGGACGTGCGCCGCAGGAATCGGCCGAAACGCGTGACCCGAGAATCTTCGCGCGTCACCTGATGGAACTCGTTTTCGCCTTCCATCACGGACATGGTTCGAAACTTGTAGATCGTGATCTTTCGTCCGTCCAAGCCGTAACGTGCCTGGCGATAGATGACCGGACCGGGGCTCGAGAGCTTCACGCCGATCGCGGCGAACAGCATCAGCGGCGACAGCACGACCAACGCAATCGACGCGATCACAACGTCCATGATCCGCTTGGCGACGGGGCGTAAGCCATGGAACGGCGTCTCGCACAGGGACACGACGGGCACGCCGAGGATTTCGCCGCTGCGCGCCTGAATCAGGTCGAACACGAAAACGTCCGGAACGAAATACAACGAGACCGTCGTATCGCACAGCTCGTTGATCAGCCACTGCATGCGCCGCATGTGCCGCAGCGGCAGTGCGATGAACACGGCATCGATGCCGTTCTCCTTCACGTACTTGGGCAACTCGTCGAAACGGCCGAGCACCC
>DATCLP010000535.1:0-3056 GCA_036563855.1 Steroidobacteraceae bacterium
CAGCGCAGAGGGATCCCGGCGATCATCGTCATGCCGCAAACGACGCCGCAGATCAAAGTGAAGGCGGTCGCCGATCTCGGCGGCGAAGTGGTGCTTTACGGCGACGACTACGATCACGCATACGAGCATGCGCTCGAGCTCGCGCGCGAGCGGTCGCTGACGTTCATCCATCCCTTCGACGATCCGGATGTGATTGCCGGACAAGGCACGATCGGAATGGAGATCCTGCGGCAACTGCCCGGCCCTTCGATCGATGCGATCTTCGTTGCCGTCGGCGGCGGCGGATTGATCGCGGGCATTGCGGCGTACGTGAAAAACTTGTTCCCGCACATCCGCATCATCGGCGTCGAGCCCGAAGACGCCGATGCGATGTACCGCTCGCTCGAGGCGAAGCAGCGCGTCACGCTCGACCGGGTCGGCATCTTTGCGGACGGCGTTGCCGTGAGGCGTGTCGGCGAGGAAACGTTCCGGCTCGCGCAGAAGTACGTCGACGAAATCATTCTCGTCAGCAACGACGAGCTGTGTTCGGGTATTCAAGACATCTTCGAGGACAATCGCGCGATCGTCGAACCGGCGGGTGCGCTGTCCGTCGCCGGCATCAAGAAATACGTTGCGCGAGAGAACTGCAGAGATCGCACGTTCGTCGGCATCAATTGCGGTGCGAACATGAACTTCGATCGGTTGCGCCACGTTGCCGAACGCGCCGACATCGGCGGCGAACGCGAGGCGCTGATCGCGGTCGAGATCCCCGAACAGAAAGGCAGCTTCTTGAAGTTCTGCGAAACGCTCGGGCGGCGCAGCGTCACCGAGTTCAACTATCGCTACCATGAAGGCGCCGCCGCGCAGATCTTCGTCGGCCTAGCGCTCTCGGCAGGAAAGAAAGAAAAAGAAGAGATCATCAGGCTGCTCAAGAATGCGGGCTATCCCGTCGTCGACATGAGCGACAACGAAATGGCGAAGCTCCATGTGCGCTACATGGTCGGCGGTCACGCAGCCGGGCTCGAGCACGAGCGGTTGTTCCGTTTCGAATTTCCCGAGCGTCCCGGAGCGCTGCTCAAGTTTCTGCATGCGATCGGCACGCAATGGAACATCACGCTGTTCCACTACCGCAACCACGGGTCCGATTACGGACGCGTGCTTGCCGGCGTGCAGATTCCGCCGAGCGAAAGCGTCGACTTCGATCTGCACGTCCGCGAATTGAAGTACGTCTGCACGGAAGAAACGGACAATCCGGCGTATAAGATGTTTTTGGGTTCGTGACTCGTGACTGGTGAGCAGTGGGTAGAGGCGTCGAGCGCTATCTGCTCTCAGCACGGGACAGTTGGAGCGAGGAGGGTACGTTCGGCCTCTCCCGCAGGGGGAGGCAGCGGAGAGCGAAGCATGCAGGTGAGGGGAAACGAGTCACCAGTCACCAGTCACGAGTCACGTAGTCTCAATTCTCAATTCTCACTTCTCTCGATTCGCCGAGCGAATCGAGAGCCTGCTTGACCCGCTGCGCATACACCGAATCGCCTTGCGTACGCGAGAGGATCGGATAGGACTCGCGAAGTAGCGATGCTGCTTCGTTTCGAGAATCTAATTCGAGCAACGCCAGCCCGAGCGCGGCTTTCGCGAGCGTGAGTGGATTGCTGTCGGGAGGAAGCGTTGCAACACCCATGGTGACGGCTTTGCGCAGCGTCGACTCTGCTGCGCGAGGATTGCCCTGAGCGAGCTGCGCGCGCCCGAGTCCCGCAAGCGCCGCGGCGATATACGCGTGCTGTTCCGGCAGCGTCTGCGCGTAGATGCTGAGACCTGCCCGGTATTCGGGTTCTGCCTCCGCCGGCCGATCGGCATCGAGCAGAACGTGGCCCAAATTCACATGGTCGTGACCGACGTACACGTGCTGCTCGCCGCGCGCCGCGCGGTCGCGCGCGAGCACGTCTCGCAACACTCCTTCGGCGCGTGCGAGCTCGCCCTTCCGCCGAAGGAAATTGCCGAAATTCGCTAGCGCATCGAGCGTGTGCGGATGATGTTCGCCGAGCACGCGCTGTAGCAGTTCGACAGATTCGCTGTACAAGGGCGCGGCCTCATCGAGCTTGCCTTGTTGATGCAGCGTCAGCGCAAGATTCTGGATGTGCATCGCGACCTGCGGATGGTCCTGGCCGAGCGCTGCGCGGTCGATGTCGAGCGCAGTCTTGTAGAGCTGGGCTGCCCGATCGTAGTCGCCCTCCTGGAGCGATAGACCGGCAAGGTCGTTGTAGATCGATGCCGCCTCAGATCGTTGCAGCATCCGGTGGTGCCGATAGATGTCGAGCCCTTGCTCGTAGAACTGTTTGGCTGCGTCGAGCGAGCCGCGTTGCAGCGCAAGCTGACCGAGACTCATCAAGGTCGGCGCGATCTCGACGGCGGTCGGTCCCAACAGCTCGCGCTGCATGGAGAGCGCAGCCGTCAGATAATGCTCGGCTTCCGCAAATTCTCCCTGCTCGCGCAGCGCATCGCCCAGCCCGGCCATCGCGAGCGCCACTTCGGGATGAGTCGGTCCGAACAGCTTGCGGCGCGACTCCAGCGCTTCGCGCTGCAGCGCAATTGCATCTTTGTATAGGCCCAGGCTGCGGTAGACCCGGCCGATCGTCGCGAGCAAGGTCGCGCGCGTTTCGGGTTGATCCTGAAGCCCGGCGCTGACTCGCCTGGCGCCGATGTCGAGCAGCTCGCGCGCCGTCACTTGATTGCCGCGACTCTTCGAGGGATCCGACAGCTCGAACAGCTCGACCAGGAAGGACGAGACTTGCTCGGCCCGAAGCTGCTGCGCCGCCGCGATGTCGCGCTCCTTCGCGATGCGTTGGGCCTGCACCAGCGTGATGACCGCAAAACCGGCCAACATCGCGATTGCGAGCGCTGCGGCCGACACCGCCAACGCATGCCGTGTGACGAACTTACGTGTCCGATACCACCACGTGTCGCGTGTTGCGATCACCGGCTGACCCTGCGCATGGCGTTCCAAGTCGGCGGCGAGCTGCTCCGCCGACTCGTAACGGCGTGCCGGATCCTTTCGCATGGCCATCAGCACGATGTTGTCG
>DATCLP010000536.1:0-15687 GCA_036563855.1 Steroidobacteraceae bacterium
GTTGTTCGCGGACGAACCGACGGGAAATCTGGACTCGCAAACCGGCGAGCGCATCATCAATCTGTTGTTCGATCTCAATCGCGACATGCGCACGACGTTGGTCATCGTCACGCACGATCGAACGATCGCCGAACGTTGCGAGCGCATCATCCACATCGAGGCTGGACGAATCGTATGAAGGCGCTGCGCCTCGCCGTTCTCGCACTGGCCCGCGACGGCAAATCCGGCGAGCTGCGCGTGCTGATGCTGGCCCTCCTCGTCGCGGTCTCGGCGCTCACGGCCGTCGGATTCTTCACGAACCGCGTCAGCCGCGCCGTCGACCAACAGGCGGGCGAAGTGCTCGCGGCAGATCTGCGGCTTCGCTCGAGCAATCCCATCAGCCGCGATTATTTCCGCATGGCCGAAGCGGCCGGATTGCGAACGGCGGAGCTTGCCACGTTCCCGAGCGTCGTCTTCGTCGGCGAAGAAAGCGCGCTGACGGCGATTCGTGCGGTCACCGACAACTATCCGTTGCGCGGTCGCGTGCGCGTTGCCGATGAGCCCTTCGTAAGAGGCGTAGAGATCGATCGCATTCCAGGTAAAGGCGAAGCGTGGCTCGAATCGCGCGTCATGGCGCAGCTCGGCGCGAAAGTCGGCGACCGCGTGCGCGTCGGTTCGATGGACCTGACCATCGCCAAAGTTCTGGAGTATCGCCCTGACCAAGGGTCGACATTCGTGGATCTGGCGCCGACGCTGCTCATGCGGCTCGACGATCTACCCGAAACGGCACTCGTACGCACCGGCAGCCGAATCTCTTACGCAGCTCTGTTTGCAGGCGATCCCGAAACGATTGCGACGTTCAAGCGAGAGCTCGAAGCGCGCAAGACGCGCAGCGAACGTATCTCCGATCTGGCCGATGCCAGTCCGCAGATCAGCGCGGCAATCGAGCGCGCCGGACGCTTCCTGAGCTTGTCGGCGCTCGTCACGATCTTGCTGGCGGCTATCGCAGTTGCGATTGCTGCGCGCCGCTACGTCGCAAGGCATCTCGACACCGCAGCGCTGATGAAGAGCATGGGTGCACCGCAGCGGCTGGTGCTCCAGATCAGCGTGCTCGAGCTTGCAATGC
This sequence comes from Steroidobacteraceae bacterium, assembly GCA_036563855.1. Taxonomy (GTDB): domain Bacteria; phylum Pseudomonadota; class Gammaproteobacteria; order Steroidobacterales; family Steroidobacteraceae; genus Steroidobacter. The sequence continues at coordinate 1,106 of DATCLP010000536.1, forward strand.
TTGCGATTGCAGCAGGCGTGTTAGGGTCATTGATTGGTTATGCCGCGCAGGCCGGGATCGCAACGTTCCTTCGCGAGCTGGTTCGCGGCGAATTGCCGCAACCCTCGCTCGCGCCGGCAGGGCTCGGATTGATGACCTCGCTGCTGATGCTCGTCGGCTTTGCACTGCCTCCCTTGCTGCAGCTTCGGCACGTGCCGCCGGCGCGCGTCTTGAGGCGCAACCTCGAGCCGCCGCCGTTGAAATACGCCACGGTGTACGGCACGGCGCTCGCTTCGCTCGTCGCGTTGCTGTGGTGGCTGCTGCGCGATGTCGATCTGCTCGTCCTCGTTGTCCTCGCGACGGCAGGGACATTCGCGGTGTTGTTCGGCGCGGGCTGGCTGCTCGTGCGCGGGCTGACGCGCCTGCGCGGCAGCGTCGGCGTCGCGTGGCGTTACGGTATGGCGAACATCGCTCGCCGCGGCCGGGACAGCGTCGTGCAAATCATCGCGTTCGGCCTGGGATTGATGGTGTTGTTGCTGCTTGCAGTCGTGCGGCGCGACCTGATGGAAGAGTGGCGTGCGAGCTTGCCCGCCGATGCGCCGAACTACTTCATGATCAATATCCGCGCAGACCAAACGGAGCCGATGCGCGCATTCTTCGCGGAACGGCAGCTCTCGGTTCCGGAGCTCGTGCCGATGATTCGCGCACGGCTGGTGGAGATCAACGGCAAACGAACGAGCGAGCTCAGGTTCCCGACAGATCGGGGTCGCGAGTTCGTCGAGCGCGAAGCGAATCTGACGTGGGCGCACGAACTCCAAGAAAGCAACACGATCGTCGCCGGACGCTGGTGGCGCGAAGGCGATGGCGGCGGACCCCGAGTGTCGGTCGAGGTCGAGCTTGCACGGGATCTCGGGCTGAAACTGGGCGATCGGCTCACCTACGATGTCGCCGGCGAGATCGTCACGGCGCAAGTCGCAAGTTTCCGCGAAGTGCGTTGGGACACGTTCCTGCCGAATTTTTTCATGGTGTTCTCGCCCGGTGTGCTCGACGACGCGGCGGGAACGTACATCACGGCGGTGCACATTCCCCAGGATCGTCGATCGGTCATGATCGACTTCACACGCATCTTCCCGGAAGTCACGGCGATCGATGTGGAAGCCATCATCACGCAAGTGCGCAGCGTGATGGACAAGGCCACGCTAGCAGTTCAATACGTGTTCGGCTTTACGTTGCTGGCCGGCATCACAGTGTTGCTCGCTGCGATTCAAGCAACGCGCGACGAGCGTCGCTATGAGAGCGCGATGCTTCGTACGCTCGGCGCGAGCCGGCGCGTCGTATTTCAAGGCGTGGCTGCGGAGTTTGCGACACTCGGTTTGTTGTCCGGGACGCTCGCGGCGATTGGTGCAAACGCTGCCGGATACTTTCTCGCGCAAGAGCTCTTCGATCTCGATTACACGTTCGATCCGCTCGTATGGGCGGTCGGCCTCATCTCGGGCACGTTGCTCGTCGGCATCAGCGGCACACTGGCGACGCGATCGGTGGTGAATCATCCGCCCATTGCAACTTTACGCGCAGGGTAGCCCGGCGCGTGAAGTTGCAGGCTGAAGACTGAAGGCTGAAGGCTGAAGGCTGAAGGTAGAAGCGCGCGCTCGCGCGTCTCGCTCTCAACTGTCCCTCTTGCCAGAGCTCAGCACGCTTGCTGCTGCTTGTAGCCCCATGCCCCGCGCCCGACGCCCTTTCTTCACTGCAGCCCTAGCATCACCCAACCGATCTCTTCCGTCTGTCCGCGCCAGTTGTAGCCGTCGAATCTCAACAAGTAGTTGCCGGGGCCGAACGCGGAAGAATTGAGCGCAAAGCGCAGCTCCTTGTTCGAATCGCGTGCGATGCGGCGAATTTGCATCACGCGCGTGCCGTCTGCCTTGTCGATCGTGATCTGAAACGTGTTGTAGCGACCTTCGGTGACGTCGACATGGATGTCCATGAGTTGCGGCGGATTCGGCCAGCCGATCGAAATCGTGGGCGAACTCGGTTTGGCGCGGCTGAGCTGCAGGCGGTACGTCTGAACGCTCCCTGGCGCTCGCATCTGCACGGCTTGAGTCTGGCGCTTCATCCGCTCGAGCTCGTCCGCCAACCCGCCGGCGTGCACCGCATAGGCGATGATGCCGGCAATGGCGGCAATCAGCGCAAAGATGAGCCCGAAAACGAGAAACCGATTTGCGCCGCCGAGGATCTGAGCGAGGGGACGGGCCGGTTCCTCGTCGTCGTCCTCGGCATCGTCGAGATCGAGGCCTTCCTCGGCCGCCCGCAGTGCGGCATGGGTCGTGCTCGAAGGAATCGCCGGAAAGATCCCGGTTTCGCTGTCTTCGAGCGGGCGGCGGGAGAGCCGTGCCTTGAGCCGTACCGGAATCGGCAGGCTGTTCAGGAACTGCGGATGCTCGAGGCAATACTTTTCGAACTCGCGCGCCTCGCGCACTGTGAGCTCGCCGGCCAGGTAGCGATCGACGATGTGTTCGCGTTCGATGTAATTGCGATCCATGTTTCAAGGCTGCCTGTGGGTTGCGGACTCAACGAGACCGGCGTGCCAAGCGACGCGGCCGACCAGACAGGGTTCGAACCCAGGCGGACATTGCATATCAGGGCTGCTGGTTCTCTTGCACACAACTAGCGCACTTGGGCCAATAGGGTTTGGCCATCCGGTCGAGCGTGACGCGATTACCTTTCGCAAAGAACGCGCGCATAGCTTGCGATTCGGGATCGTCCGTATAGCCGAGCCCGACGATGCGAACCCGGGTCATGGTACCGGCCGGCTCCAGATAGATGACCGTCCAGGTGCCGTGGATGGCGTTCTTGAACGGGAAGTCCGCGGGTGCATGCTTGATGCGCAAGGCCAGCATACGCTCCGGCTCGTAAGCCAGGATCTCGTTCTCGATCGTATTTGCGTCGCCGAGGCTTCCCTTCGGATCGTAGTGCGTGCGAATGTATCCGCCGATGCGCAGGTCGACTTCGGCATGGGCTACCCCGGTGGCCTTGAAGCCCTCGGAGGTCGTGAACAGCCGCCAGACTTCCTGGACCGGTGCATTGATGAACCCTTCCGTGATCTGCGGTTCGGCACAACGCCCGACGGCACTGACCATAAGACCGAGAAGGGATGCGACAACTAACAGCGAAAGCCTGGTCATAGTGCGAGCCCCGGGCGAAATGTGCTCCACGCCGCATTATTGTTGCAGACCTATGGCCGATACTGACAGGCTACCGAATCGGCTTTCATCATCGGACTCTTTCGCAGATCAGGGATTGTAGGCGCTCATGATCCTCACGCTGGAAGTTATGGGCGAGCAGGCCGAAGTCCTGGGGCCTTCGCGGCGCAAGGTCTTTGATTCCATCGGCGGAACGATCGGCCGGTTACCGGACAACGATTGGGTCTTCCCAGACCCGTACGTTTCGGGCCGTCACGCCTTGATCCGATATCTCAACGGGAAGTACTTCGTCGAGGACACGAGCACGAACGGCGTGTTCGTCAATTCGCCGGACAACCGCATTCCCCGAGATCAGCCCTATCAGCTCAAGGATGGCGATCTGCTCTACATCGATACATATCGCATCCAGGTCAGGATCGAAAAGCCGAGTCGCGCCGACGAGAAGTCCAGCGATCCACTCGATCTGCTGAAAGCGCGCGCTCTCGGGAGTCCGGCCGACAAGACTGTGATGACGGACGCCGAAAGCGACCGGACCGCCAATCTGAGTCCTGCGCCCGATGAGTCGCACACCGAATGGCTCGATCCGGCCGAGTCGGCGCCGGTCGCTGTTGCTCAAGTCAACGAGCGCTCTGCGGTTCGCACGCAAGCTGCGCCGCAAGCGAAGGCCGCACGCGCCCGTCCGACAGCAAGCCCGAAGCGCGGCGAGCCGATGCTCGAGCTGTTGGCTGCGGCAGGCATCGCTGAGGTGGAGCCGTCGGCCGAACTGGCTCAGACCCTCGGCGAAGTTCTGCGCACGGCGCTCGAAGGAATCATGGAAGCGTTGCGTGCACGCGAGCGGGTCAAAGACGACTTCCGGTTGCCCGGCACGACGTTCAAGCCGCAACACAACAATCCGTTGAAATTCTCGGCAAACTTCGAGGACGCGATCCACAATCTCCTGGTCAAACGCAATCCTGCCTATCTTTCCCCGCCCGAAGCGTTCGCCGAGGCGTTGCGCGATTTGCGCGACCACCAAGCAGCCATCGTTGCTGCAATGCGTGTCGCCTTCGAATCGATGCTCGCGCAATTCGACCCGGACCGGCTGCAGCAGGAATTCGACCGTCAGACGAAAAAGGGCTCCATCCTCGGCGTGCCGGCAAAGTTGCGCTACTGGGATCTATATCGAGAGAAGTACGCCGAGATGACCGAGAACGCGGACGAAGGCTTCCGCGAATTGTTCGGCGACGAATTCGCTAAGGCTTACGAGAATCAGCTGCAGCGCCTGCAAGCGCTCGCTCGCAATCGCCAATAATGATCCGTGCGCCGCTGCGGGCGGGCACGCGATGACAGGGGGAAACGCACGTGTTCGAAGACACGGTGGTGGAAGCCGACATCCATCCGGTCTATACGTCGGCCGGGCTCACCGATACCGGGCGTGTACGCCCGACGAATCAGGATGCATTCGTCGATCGCAGCGATGCGGGCATTTGGGCGGTTGCCGATGGTATGGGCGGACACCGCGACGGCGACGTCGCAAGCCGGATGGTGTGTGATGCGCTGCAGTCGTTCGAAGTGCGCGGCAAGCTCGACGATGTGGTCGAGCAGCTGCAGCAGCGGATGAGCGAGGTGAACGATAGGCTGTATGCGGCTGCCGTGCGGCCGGTCGATCCGGTATTCAGCGGCAGCACCGTCGTCATCATGATTGCTCAACGCACCTCGTGCGCCTTTCTCTGGGCGGGCGACAGCCGCGCCTATCGCTTGCGCGACGGTAAGCTCGCGCAGCTCACGACCGATCACACTTGGGCAAGCGAGCTGCACCTCGAAGGAGAGCTCGGCGAAGAGGCCGACCATGCCATCACGCGTGCAGTCGGCGGCGAACAGACCCTCGAGCTCGCAGTGCGCCGCGAACGCGTCAGGCTCGGAGATCGATACCTGCTGTGCTCGGACGGACTTACGCGCGAGCTGACCGAGAAGCAGATTGCGGAGATTCTCGGCCGGGGCGCCGTGAACGAAACGGCAAAGGCATTGATCGATGCCACGCTTGCTGCGGGTGCGCGCGACAACGTAACCGTTGTCGTGATCGACGCCGGCGATCAGACGGGCGGCGACGCCGCCGAGCGAACATCGTGAACCGATGATCGCGGCACCGCATTCCGTCGATTCCGTAGCGCAGCCGAGCGCGCGCTGGGTCGTCGCCTGTGTTTGGGGTATCGCGCTCGTTGCGCATGCCGTCGCCATCGCCGTGTCTACCCCGGAGACGGCGATCTGGATCAACGACCTTGCCTGGACAGCGGCTTCGCTCGCTGCGTGCCTACTCTGTGCATCCGCGGCACGATCCGTTGCGCCTCCGGCTCGCAAAGGATGGTGGTGGATGAGCCTTGGTTGCGCGAGCTGGTTCATCGGTCAGCAGTACTGGAACTACCAACAGCTCGTGCTCGGCGCAACGGTGACGTACCCGAACGTCGCCCAATTCTTCTACTCCTCCTTCGCGGTGTGTCTCATCGTCGGCATCTTGAGCATGCCCGAAGTGCGCAGCAGCGAACCGCTCACGCCCAAGCATCTGGGCAACGTCGGTCTAGTGGTGTGCTGTCTGGTGGCGACCGGCATCTTGGGACTGCTCGAGCCGGCCGCGAGCACCGCGGCTTCCGGTGCCGTCGTCTTCGTCGGCGCCGTGCACAGCGCGCTGCTTGCCAGCACGTTTCTCGTCGCCTTGTTTGCGTTGTGGACCTATCGGTGGAACCGTGTTTGGACGTCGATGCTGCTGATCGTGGCGGCGGCGGGCGTGTACTCCGTCACGAACCTCGTCTATTCGTACTCCATTCTGACAGACAGCTACACCGCGAACGATCTGCTCAATGCGAGCTGGCCCGTCGTCTTCGGTTTCTTGAGTTGGGCGGCTCACGAGCGACGCTGGCTGGATGCGCATCCGAGCGTCGATCCGGCGCAGCGCATCCTTGCGCGGGAGCGCTGGCTCGAAGCGGTGATTCCGGCATTGCTCATAGCCATCATGGTCGTCGTCGTGCTCGTTGCGGCGCCGCGTGTCACGTCGCGCACGCTAGGAATGGCGGCGGTCGTTTTCATCATCTTCGCGATCGTGCTCGGCGTGCGCGAGGCTTGGATTCAAGACGAAACCCAACGACTGAACGACGAGTTGATCCGCGCGAACCGACGACTTGCGGTCGCGAACGCAGAGCTGCAGGCGAGCGAAAGCCGCTACCGCGAGCTGAATGCACACCTCGAGCGGCGAGTTGCGCAGCGTACGACCGAGCTCGGGCGCGCCTACGGCGAGCTCGAAAGCTTTGCCTATGCCGTTGCGCACGATTTGAAAGCGCCGCTGCGCACGATCAACGGTTTTGCGCACATGCTGCGCGAGCACCTAGGTGCAGGTGCAACGCTCGAGGTGCAACGCTACTTGGAGCGAATCGGCAGGGGCGCGCTCACAATGGCCGAGCTCATCGACGACTTGCTTGCTTATTCGCACATGGAGCGCAGACAGCTCAGCGTCAGTACCGTGGATTTGCGAAAAGCCGTCGAATCCGCGCTTTCGCACTACACCGACGAGATCCAGCGGCGCAACGTCGAGGTGCAGGTCGATGTCGAGCCGCTTACGCTGCAAGTGGATGCTGAAGGACTGATGCTCGTGTTGCGCAACTTAATCGAAAACTCGCTCAAGTATTCGCGCGAAGTCCAAGAGCCGCGCGTGCGCGTGAGCGCCAAGCGCAACGGTGCGAGGGTCTTGCTCGAAGTCGAGGACAACGGCATCGGCTTCGGCATGGAGCACCACGAGCAGATCTTCAAGATCTTTCATCGGCTGCATCGCGACGAGCGCTATCCCGGGACGGGAATTGGCCTTGCGCTCGTACGCAAGGCGGTACAGCGCATGCACGGGCGCGTTTGGGCGCAAAGTGCGCCGGCGCAAGGAGCGAAATTCTTCGTCGAGTTGCCGCTTGCCGAGGTCGTCGAGCTTCGTGCGCAGTAGTCTTGAGATAGGCTCTAGAGGGCTCGAGTCGGTGTCTTCCACACCTCTGCCACGCGCGCCGGCATCGGTCGCCGATCCAATGTGAAAACCAGCACCAGTATTCCTGCGACCGCAAGTACGATGCCGATCGCGAACATCGTTGCGAAGCCGGTCGCATCGGCGATCAACCCTGCAGCAAACTGACCGGCCGCGCCGACGAGCACATACACGCTCGCAAGCACCGTGTAATCGGTCCCAGCGTGCTCCGGGTCCGAAGCGTCCATCATCAACGTGAACAACGCGACCGTCGCCATCGTGCCGACGATGCCTTCCACGATCGTCGCGAACCATAAGAGACCGACGCCGCCGATGCCGAGCGCCGAAATCAGATACGGTACGAACGAGAGTGCTTGGCCAAGTCCGGTCGTCAGGAGCGCTGCGCGCCGCCCGACCTTGAAAGTGAAGATTCCGCCGAGCAGGGCACCGATCAGGCTCGTCGCGGATCCGACGGTGCCCTTCATGAGCGCAATCGTTTCGGTACTGACCTGCTGGTCCTTCATGAACGGACCCAACAGCGTCGACACCATCGCATCGCCGAAACGAAAACAGAAGATCAATCCCGCAAAGCCGAGCATGCCCGGTACGAGCAGCCGCTGGAGCCATTGAAACGGCAGCTCGCGCGCGGGCGTGCGGGCGGCGCGTTCCTCGTGCGCAGGCTCGCGGTATGCGAACACGGGCACGATCGTGATGGAGAGCAGGACCGCCATGCAAACGAACATCGTCGACCAGTCCGTGCGCGCAAAGATCCACAGCAGCAGGCCGCCGCCCAGGATCATGCCGAGTCGATAGGCACCCACCTGGATGCCATTCCCCAGGCCGCGTTCGCGCGCATCCAGCACGCGCACTGCCAAGCCGTCCGTAAGCACGTCTTGCGAGGCGGCGATCAGATTGAATGCGAACGCGCCGATGATGATCGGCACGTAACTCGCATCGACGTTCAGCTGACTCAGGACCAGCGCGCCGATCACGCCGCTCGTTTGCAGCGCGAGCAGCCACGCCCTGCGGTTGCGTAGTTCGTCGAGATAAGGTGCCCACAGGAATTTCAGCGACCACGGCAGATACAGCAGCGAGAGCGCGCTGATCGCGGTCAGCGACAGCCCGGCTTCGCGCAATACGACCGGCAAGGCAAGCGTGAAGAACCCATACGGCAGGCCCTGCGCTGCATACAAGGCGCTCAGCAAGACGAGCTTGAACGACGCTCGGTTCGCGAGCGCCGGTCGTCTCTGAATGCTGTCGTGGATCAGGTTCGAGGACATGCTGCAAATCCTCTCACGGACTGCCCGAGAACCGCAGCGCACCATCGCAGTTCGAATTGCGCATGTAATCGTGTATGTTCGCGGCGTTTGCGCCCGCCAGACGCCACCGCGAGCGGGCACTCGCACGTCGGATCAAAGTAACGCAAATGTCCTGGCTCATCGACGGATTCACGCTCGTGCTGAGCACGGTCGGCGCATTGCTGCCGATCGTCAATCCGTTCTCCGCCGCAGGGCTCGTCGCCACCATCACCGCGAACTTGACCGACGCAGAGCGCACGCAGCAGGTTCGCCGCGCCTGCCTCTACATGTTCTTCATCCTGACGACTTTTCTCATCGCCGGCGGGCTCATCATGAACTTCTTCGGCATCTCGATTCCGGGGCTTCGCATTGCCGGCGGTTTGATCGTGAGCTATCTCGGCTTTCGCATGTTGTTTCCAGATTCGCCCGCCATTTCCAAGCAGGAGCAAGCCGAGGCGCTGCAAAAGCCCGATGTCTCTTTTACGCCGCTTGCCATGCCGGCACTGAGCGGCCCGGGATCCATCGCGGTCGTGATCGGTGTGTCATCCACGATTCAAGAGCGCGGCGCCGTCATCTTCGGATATGTCGTCGTCGCAGTCGGTATCGCGATCACTGCGTTCGTCTCTTACGTTGTGCTCAGAGCCGCCACACGTCTCGATCGGCTGCTCGGCACGACCGGCATGAACGCAACGGCGCGGATCATGGGCTTCTTGCTGATCTGCATGGGCGTGCAGTTCGTCATCAACGGCGTGATGGATATCGCCTCCGTGTTGCGGCTGCAAACATAGCGCGCTATCTCAACGCCGGCCTCTGTATCTCGACGACCCGGCCGTTCTCGAAAATCACGGAGCCGGTCAGGAAGCCCGTCGTGCCGATCTCGAGTGTGTACAACAGCGCACGACGTTGCAGCTCGGCCGGCCTGACCGCAGTCGGTTTACCGAGAATCTCGATGACTTCGAGCTCATCCATTCCGGTTCGAATTCGATTCCAGGATGCTGCGCTGAGCCATTTCCGGTCCTGCTCGACGTCGGATTCGCGTTCGGAGCTCGGCAGCTCAGGGGGAGACACGGCGCTGCGCGTGCGTTGGACCAGCATGCGCACTTCGCGTTCCAGGCTCTGAACCTGACGCTCGAGGTTACGCATGTCCTGCTCCAGCTTCATGACCCGAAAATCTTCCGCAGCCACCGCCGGTACCGCCCAAAGAGCGACACACACGAGAATGCCGATTCGCATCATGGTTTGCTCCTGATCGATCCGCTGCTCGAGTCGCCGAGCGTAGGCAACTGGCCGTCGCTTGCGAAACTGTATACGCCGTTCATTTCGCATTACCGCAATGTCAGGCGTTTTGCTTGAGTTGATGCGAACGGCGGCAGTATCGTTCCCGTCTCGTCACCGAGGGTCGTCCAATGCATCGAAAATTCACGGTCGTGCTCGCCGCTGCGGTCTTCGTCTTTGCGGCAGGATGCGACAGGCCGGATCCATCAGCGCGCTTCGCATCGATGACTCCCAAAGCGGCCATCGGGTCGTGGGGATTCGATCTGGAGGGCATGGATACGAGCGTAAAGCCCGGCGATGACTTTTATCGCTACGCCAACGGCAAATGGCTCGACTCGAACACGATCCCGCCGGACCTGGCGAGTTGGGGCAGCTTCACGAAGCTCGACCTCGATACCGAAACCCAGCTGCGCGCCATTCTCGAGGAGCTCAAACCCGGCGCTCCGGTGGGCAGCCCCGAACAGAAGGTTCACGACTTCTATCGCGCGTATCTGGACGTCGATGCGATCGAAAAAGCCGGCATGGCACCCGCGGAGCCGGGCCTGAAGGAAATCGCCGAAGCCAAGACGCACGCCGACATCGCGCGGCTCATGGGCCGGCCCGATCTCGGATTGGAAACGCCTATCAATATCGGCGTCACGATCGACGAGAAGAACCCTGACCGCTACATCGCAATCGTCCTGCAAAGCGGCTTGAGCCTGCCCGATCGCGACTACTACCTGAAAAAGGACGCCCAGTTTGCCGAGCTGCGCACGAAGTTCGTCGAGCACGTCGAGCGCATGCTGACGCTCGCGGGCGATAGCGATGCGGCGCAGAAGGCGCGTGCAGTACTCGATCTCGAGACGCAGATCGCGCAGCGACATTGGCCGATCGAGAAGCGCCGCGAACGTGAGCTCACGTACAACCTGCGCACGGGCGACCAATTGCGGGCGCTCGCGCGCAACTATCCGTGGCAAGACTTTTTGTCGGCCGCCGGACTCGCCGATCAACCGGAATTCGTCGTCGCCGAGCTCGATGCCGTGCAGTCGCTCGCTGCGTTCTTCACCTCCGTTCCCGTGGACCGCTGGCGCACGTATCTTCGCTACCACTATCTGGTCGCGCATGCCGGCGTGCTACCCAAGGCGCTGGATGACGAGCGTTTCGATTTCTACGGTCGCGTTCTGAACGGTCAGCAGCAACAACGCGAACGGTGGAAGCGTGCGATCGCGGCGCTCGACGGTGCGATCGGCGAGGTCGTCGGGCAGCTCTACGTGAAAAAGCATTTCCCGCCCGAGGCGAAAGAAAAGATGGTCGATCTCGTCGAGAACCTGCGAAGAGCGTACGCACACCGCATCCGCGGGCTGACCTGGATGTCGGAAGAAACGAAGAAAGCCGCGCTCGAGAAGCTCGAAACGTTCAATCCGAAGATCGGCTATCCGAACAAGTGGAAGGATTACAGCGCGCTCGAAGTGCGGCCGGACGACGCCTTCGGCAATGCGGTTCGTGCACGCGTGTTCGAGTGGAACTACGACTTGAACCGGCTCGGCAGACCGACCGATCGCGAAGAATGGTTCCTTACGCCGCAAACCGTGAACGCATACTACAACCCGACGTTCAACGAGATCGTCTTTCCGGCCGCAATTCTGCAGCCGCCGTATTTCGATCCGAACGCGGATCTCGCCGTGAATTACGGCGCGATCGGCGGCGTGATAGGCCACGAGATGGGCCACGGCTTCGACGATCAGGGTGCCAAGTCGGATGCGCACGGCGTGTTGCGCACCTGGTGGAAGCCCGAAGACGAGAAGGCTTTCAAAGGACTGGTCGATCGGATCGTCGAGCAGTATGCGCAATACGAGCCGCTGCCGGGTTTGAAGTTGAACGGCCGGCTGACTGCTGGCGAGAACATCGGCGATCTCGGCGGACTGACGGTTGCATATGCCGCTTACAAGCTCGCGTTGAACGAGTCGGAACCGCCGATACTCGACGGCCTCACGGGCGATCAGCGGTTCTTCCTGTCTTGGGCGCAAGTCTGGCGCGAGCTGAGGCGCGAAGAAGCCCTACGCAATCGCGTCATGAGCAATCCGCACAGCCCCGCGATGTATCGCGTGATCGGCGTCGTGCGCAACATGGACGAGTGGTACACGGCTTTCGACGTGCAACCTGGCGACAAGCTGTATTTGGCGCCGGAGGAACGAGTGAAGATCTGGTGAGCAACGTAACTCGTGATTCGTGACTCTACAGCCTGGCTAGGCGCGCGCATTGCGCGCGCCTAGCCGAACACGGCAACCAATTGCCTCGTCAACGCTACCGGCTTCTCATCCGGGTTATAGAGCACGCCCGTCTGATGCACGTAGCCGTTACCTGCCGCATCGATAAAAGTGTGGATGCGCCACCAGCGCTCCGACGGAAATTCGAATTCATGCTCGAAGAATTCGAGCGTCCACACGAGCGAGCTGGCAGGAGCGCGCTCTTTGAACATCGAAAATGCCGGCGTGGGAATGCAATCGACCAAGCCGACGACGTGCGACTCGGTAAGCAGCGCGGGGTCGCGATGACGTATGTAGGCCATCGATGGCCCGCACGGCGCGCCGGAAAACGGTTTGGCGCCTTCTGCCCAGCGTATTGCAAAGTGCTGTATGAAGTTCGGCGACAACCCCGGATAGAAGCCCACTTCCTTGATGTCCTCGACTGCACGCGGCGGGCGTGATGGCTCCGGCCGCGCCACGACCGCCGAGCTGCGCGAGCCGCCGTACACGCCAATTAACGTCGCGGCGACTTGCTCTCCATCGAGAATGTCGCAGCGTGCCAGAGTGACCGCCTTGCCGACACGCAGCACCCTGGCTTCGAGCCGCCACGTTGTCCAACTCGCAGGCCCGATGAATGTCGTCTGCAACGAACGTAGTAAGCGCTCTTGAGGTACGAGCTTACGCATCGTCGCATTGCCGACTGCAGCAACGAGCCCGCCGTACGTTGCGCGCCCTTGAGCCCAATCTTCCGTTACCGTAACGCGACCGACCGATCCATCGAATTGGATCGAATCGAGGATTTCCGAAAACAGCATCGCAAACCTGTGCAACGAAGAGCGCGAATTCTCGCTCAAGCGTCGCTCGGTGCGCTATTGCGCATCACAACAACTTCGCGCCGTTAGGAACGCTGCGTTCCGGTACTGCGAGCACGACGTGGCCGTCTGCATCGTGGAAGCCAGTGACCAGTACTTCGGAGACGAACGGCCCGATGCGCTTCGGCGGAAAGTTCACGACACCGATGACCTGACGTCCGAGCAGTGCTTCCTTCGAATAGTGATGCGTGATCTGCGCGCTCGATTGCTTGATTCCGATCTCCGGACCGAAATCGACGCGCAAACGCCAGGCAGGTTTGCGCGCTTCCGGAAAATCCTGCACGTCGATAATCGTGCCGACGCGCAGCTCGACTTTTTCGAAATCGTTCCAGGCGATGATGTCCATAGGCTGAAGGCTGAAGGCTGAAGGCTGAAGGGTATCGTGCGGCGACTTGGACCTCTCTCCTTACGGAAGGCCGCTCATACGCATCCTACATCCGCGGCAATCCTGCTTCGATGGCATCACAAGCGTGAGCGAAGCGTGTCCGCGAGGGGGCGCACTTTCCATGCACCATCAACGCATGCAGATGGGAGCGCAAGAAACGGATGCGCGACGCGCGCTTCAATCTTCAGTCTACAGCGTTCAGCCTCGCGCGAGTTCGTCAACTCGCCCGAGGTTCGGGCCCCACGTACTGAGCCGCAGGTCGAATGATCCGATTGTCCTGGCGCTGCTCCACGATGTGTGCGGTCCATCCGAATGCGCGCGACGCTGCAAACAGCGTCGTAAAGAATTCCTTCGGGATGCCGAGCGCGAGATACACGATGCCTTTGTAGAACTCCATGTTGGCACGCAGCGGCCGGCGCTTAGCCGCTGTTTGCGCAATGAACGACTCTTCCACGGCGCACAGGATCTCGAGCAACCGTTGCGTTTCCGGTTGCAACGTGCAGCGCCCGGTGAGCGCTTTGATGATTCGAGCGCGCGGGTCGACCACGCGATACTCGCGATGTCCCATGCCCATCACGAGCCGGCGATTCGCCAAACACTGCGCGACGAACGCTTCCGAGTTCTTCGGATCGCCGACTTCTTGCGCCATTTCCAAGGCTAGCTGATCGGCTGCACCATGCTTCGCTCCGAACAGCGCGCCCATCGCAGCAGCGAGCGCCGAGGCGGGCGGTGCATCGGTGGAAGTGACGACGCGCGAGGTGAACGTGCTCGCATTGAAGCTGTGATCGAGCTGCAAGATTTGCGTCGCCTCGAACACGTCGACGGCGTCCGGACTCGCATCGGCACCCTCGAACATCTGCAGGAAGCGCTCGCCGTATCGGCGACTGCTCGGATAGACGGGATCGGGATGGTCTTCGAGCGCAGCCCGAATCGTCGCGACGACCGCGGGGATGCGCGCGGCGATCAGCAATCCTTCTTCTTCGGCGGCGGTGCGTCCCAGGCGTACGGCAGGCGGCTCGAGCGCCAGCAGCGGCGTTACGGCCTGCAGCGTCGCCATGGGATGCGCACCATGGCGCGCCAATTGCCGCAGTGTGGCGATGAATTCCGGCGGCAGGCGTCCTGCCTCCCACAAATACTCTTCGACTTCGCTGAGGCGCGCCGCATCCGGCAACGATCCGAACACGACGAGATGCATGACCTCGGCAAAGCGCCGTTGCGCCAGCGATTCGATCGGTTCGCCACGGTAGTACAGGCGTCCGGCTTCGCCATCGACATGCGACACCGACGTCGTGTTGACGATGACGCCCTCGAGCCCCTTGTTGATGGTTGTCGATTCAGCCACGGCACACCTCCGCATCAAAAACCGCTGCGAATGAAC
>DATCLP010000537.1:0-6262 GCA_036563855.1 Steroidobacteraceae bacterium
CATAGACGTCGCTTGCCGTCGTGACAGGTCGGCCGAGTATTTGCTCGGGACTGGCATATTCCGGCGTCAGCAGCCGGTCGTTCATGCGGGTGAGCGCCAGCATCGCCGCGGCTTCGCCGACGTCCAGCAGTTTTGCAATACCGAAGTCGAGCAGCTTCGGCTTGCCTTCTACCGTCACGAGGATGTTCGCCGGCTTGAGATCCCGGTGCACGACCAGGTTCTGATGCGCGTATTGAACCGCGGCGCAGACTTCGAGGAACAGCTCGAGCCGCTTGTTCAGGTCGAGCTGCAGCCGGTCGCAGTACCGATCGATGGGCTCACCATGGACGTATTCCATGATGAGGAAGGGGTAACCATCGTCGGTTTCGCCGGCATCCAGGAGCCGGGCGATGTTCGGGTGATTCAGACTCGCAAGAATCTGACGCTCGGCCCGAAACCGCATGCCGAGGTCTCCGGGCGTCGCGCTATCGACGATCTTGACCGCGACTTGGGCGGAATATTGCCGGTCCGCCCGTTCGGCGAGATACACGGTGCCCGTACCGCCATGACCGAGGATCGAGGTGAGCCGGTAGTTGCCGACGATCTTGCCGAGCATGGCGCGTCGGCGGTCGCGTGTCGTGGCGTCGATCGCTGCACCGAGTGCAGCGGTGAGCGGACCGGTGGAATCGCCGGAGTCGCAGGCGAGCAGCCCGAGCAGCTCTTCGCGCAGCTCGGGGTTGTCCGCGGTTTCGCGCTTGACGAACTCCTCGCGCTGCTCAGGCGGGAGCTCCACAGCGCGTGAGAACAGTTGCTGCAACCGCTCCCAGTTCGAGTCGGTCCCTGAACCCGATGAGCTCATGGCGATTCCGATGTGCGTGCCCTTTGCGGCCGAATCTGTTTCAGGATCCATGCTTTTGCCAGCCGCAGATCTCGATCCACGGTGGCCTCGGAAATCTTGAGCGTTTCGGAAAGCTCTTGGTAGGTGAGGCCGCCGAAATAGTGAAGCTCGACAATTTCCGCGAGCCGGGCGTTGTGCGCCGCCAGACGCTCGATCGCCTCGTCGATTTCGAGAACGTCGATATCGCCGGAGGTCATCGGCGCCATATCGATGGTATGGAGGTCCTCATCGAGCGAGCTCGTCGTCGTCGCGCCGCCGCGCTTCGCGCGATATCGGGCCTTCGCGTGATCGACGAGGATGCGCCGCATTTGCCTCGCCGCCACCGAGAAGAAATGGGCCCGGTCCTGCCAGGAGACGTTCATTTCCACGAGCTTGACGAAGGCCTCGTGGACCACGGCCGTGGCTTGCAAGGTGTGCCCCGGACGTTCGCGACGCATGTAGCGCCGCGCCCGATTGCGCAGCTCTTCATAGATGAGCGGCGTCAGACGTTCCAGCGCGCGCGAATCGCCCGATCGCCACGCGGATAGCAGACGCGTAACGGCTTGACGATCCGGCGATTGACGGTCCGGCGCAGGGATGGCGGCTGCGATCGTGTTGCTCAGGATTGCGCTCCCCCGCTGCAAGTACAGCGAATCTAAATCAAAACTCTTACAAGTAGTGTGTCACGGAGCGCGCATGTCTTGCGCCGGCTGGATGCCGGAATCCGCCTACGACTGCCCCTGAACAGCGATAGACTGCCTGGCGTCAGGGTTTTCCCCAAAGATGGCTTCAGTTAGCTACTGATTGTTGGCCTTTTTCCGTCGTTGTCCAGTAGCCAGTGTGACGGTGGTCACAGGTCCACGTCGCTTATGTCCGCGAACCGATCTCGGGATCGGTCCGGTTTAGCAACTTTTGTTTCGGGAGGAACAGATTATGTCCAGCATCCTTGCGACGTCCGTGATTCTAATGAGCTCGATTCTTGGCGGCGTGGAGCCAGCACAGCCCGCCGAGGCCAAGGCCGAGCCGCAGGTTCAAGTGGCCGAGGCCTGCTCCGAGTGCCACCGTCCGTGGGTTCAGGCCGTTGAAGTCGATACGGTCCAGGTCGCCGAAGCCTGTTCGGAGTGCCACCGTCCGTGGATTCAGGCTGTCGAGGTCGATCCGGTCCAAGTCGCTGAGGCTTGCTCCGAATGCCACCGTCCGTGGGTTCAGGCCGTTGACGTTGCTCCGGTTCAAGTCGCTGAGGCTTGCTCCGAATGCCACCGTCCGTGGGTCCAAGCTGTCGACGTCGCTCCGGTTCAGGTCGCTGAAGCCTGCTCCGAATGCCATCGTCCGTGGGTGCAGGCTATCGAGGCCGACGTCGCCGATCGTTCGTTGTCCCGCGCTGCATGACATCGATCAGCCGTCAATGAGTCGATTGGTGTCCGTAAGAGATTCTTAGTCGGGGTACTCGAAGATGAAAACGAAAATGGCGATTGGCGTGGCAATGCTGCTGGCGCTCGGTTCCTCCTTGGCGGGCGGAAAGATCTATCAAAAGGAGACAGCGGGAGCCGCTGTTGAAGTGACGCCCGTTGCGGTGGAAGTTCAAGAGGAGCTCACGCCAGCAACGATCGCGAAGTGGAGAGCCACCGCGGCTGACTACAGCCCGGCGTTGCTTCCCATCTGATGCGCACGCGCGATGGCGGCCGTATTGGGGCCGCCATCGACGGATTACGTCGTGCACGCTGTCTGCGTCTGCCGACAGCAACAAAAAATGTGCGCAGAATCACACAGCGACGTGCGTGCAGCGTCGCTGTGATCGCATTTGCTTCGTTGACATATTTGCGCTGCGTATAGCACCCTAGCTTCGTTGTGAGATTCGCGCGCGTGCGCGCGGAGCTCGAGGGCAAACTCGCCGAAAGGCGAGGACGCAAAGCCACCGGTCTACGGGACGTGTCCTAGGACAGCGGGGTTGCCAGCGCGCCGCCTCTAATCATGTGCTCGCGAGGCTGCAGCGACGCCTCGCATCGTTCGTCGGTGGTCGAAGCGGTTGCCGTGGTGGTGTTGTGGTACTTCGGCGTTCCGCACTTCATGCAGCAGTCAACGAAAAAGAATCTCTCGCCGCGCGTGTCTCCGATCGCCCGCATGTTGGCGGTCTGCATAAGCGCCGCGGTCTGTTATTGCGCGAACGCCGAGCCTGATTTGGTGAGCGCTCCTGCGCCGGACTTCGCTTTGCGTTCGATGAGCGACGCCAACATCAGGCTTTCCGAATTCTTCGGAGAAGTCGTCGTCATCAACTTTTGGGCGACTTGGTGCGGCGCATGCCGTCAGCAGATGCCGCAGCTCGAAGAGCTGCACGACAAGTATCGCCGCGCCGGGCTCGTTGTTCTCGGAGTCAACATCGACGAGGAGCGCGAGCCTGTGGTCGAGATGGTCGACGCGCTGAAGGTGTCCTACCCGATCTTGTTCGATACGCGCAAAGAAGTGGCACGCGCTTACAAGGTCGGATCGCTGCCCGTCACCGTTCTCATCGATCGCGAAGGGACCGTGCGTTACGTCGCAGAGGGCTTCAAACCCGGCTACGAGAAACGCTACACGGAAAAGCTTCGCGAACTGCTCGGCGAATGAATCGCAATTCACTTCTCTATCGAGTTGTTCTCGACATGAATCACGATCGGCGGATGCGAGTTGGCTGTATGTGTCGCAGATTCTTGATCGCTGTGCTCGGAATCGCTTTCGCGTGCGGATCCGCAGCTGCGCAGGAGGCGCCGGCGTCTGCAGCTGCGGTTCCGGCAGAAGACTTCAAGAGCCTGGATCAAGAAGTCCAGGCGCTCAAGAAAGAGGTGCTCGACCTCAATCGCGAGCTCTTCGTGCTGGAAGAGGAGTTGCTGTTCCCAGCGAACACGCAGGTTGCGATCTTCGTCTCGATGGACGTCGGCGAGTTCTTCGCGCTCGATTCGGTGACGATCAGATTGGATAACAAGGAAGTAGCGAACTATCTCTACACGCCGCGTGAAGCCGAGGCCCTGCTCAAGGGCGGCGTGCATCGCGTTTACATCGGCAACCTGCGGGCCGGAGAGCACGAGCTCATCGCCATCTTCACCGGGCAGGGTCCGAACGCGAGGGACTATCGCCGCGGCGCGACGGTGAAGCTGGAGAAGGGCGTCGGCGCAAAGTACGTGGAGCTCAAGATCAGCGACCGGGCATCGCGCGCTCAGCCGGAATTCGTCGTCAAGCAGTGGGAGTGACGAGGCTGGCGGATCGCGTCCAAGTGCGGTTGCACATGAATCAGATCGTTGCAAGGAAGATTCGGCGCACAGCGCTCGCGGCGGCGGGCGCCTTGTGCGTCGCATTGACGGCCGGGGCTGCAGAAGGCAACGAGCGTCCGCTCGTCGGTACGCCCCAACCCGTGAAGGATCTGCATTGGGGCGAGGTGCTCTTTTATTTCTACCAAGACGATTTCTTGCAGGCGCTCACGCGGCTCGGGGCGGCGCAGGATTTCAATCGTCTGACGCACCACACGGTCGAAGCCGAGCTGTTGAAAGGCGGACTCTATCTCTCGTTGGGACAGCACGAAGAAGCAGGACGCATTTTCAGAACGCTGCTGAACGACAACGTACCGCTCGACGTTCGTAACCGCGCTTGGTTCTATCTGGCCAAGGTTTGGTACCAGCGTAACTACTTGCAGCAGGCCGCCGACGCGCTCTCATCCATTCGCGGCGCATTGCCGGGTTCGCTCGAGCCCGAGCGTCATCTGCTCGAGGCCCAAGTGCTCATGTATCTCGGGCGTTACGACGACGCCGTGCGCGCGCTCGAGCGCTGGCAGCCGACCGGCGACGGATCGGATGCGTGGTCCGCCTATGCCCGGTTCAATATCGGCGTTGCGCTCGTCCGTACGGGTCGCATCGATCAGGCGGCGCAATTGCTCGATGCAGTGGGACGAATTGCGGCACCGACCGAAGAGTTGGCGGCGCTGCGCGACAAGGCAAATCTCGCACTCGGTTACGCGTGGCTGAAGGAAGGTAAGCCCAACGAGGCAAAGGCGGTCCTACAGCGCGTGCGGCTGGAAGGTCCGCAGTCGAACAAGGCGCTGCTCGGCGTCGGTTGGGCGGACGCCGCTGAACGCCGTTTCACCAAGGCGCTCGTGCCTTGGCTCGAGCTGCGCGATCGCAACTTGCTCGATGCAGCCGTGCAGGAAGCGCATCTCGCAATTCCGTACGCCTATGCGCAGCTCGATGCGACCCGGCAGGCGGTCGAGCAATACACGCTCGCGGTTGCGGCATTCGAACAGGAGTCGAAGCGAATCGATCAATCCATTGCGGCCATTCGCGAGGGCCGGCTGCTCGACGCCATCATCGAAAACGATCCTGCAGACAAGGTGGGTTGGTACTGGCAATTGCAGAACCTGCCGGATGCGCCCGAGACTCGTTACCTCTACCACCTGCTCGCCTCGCACGAGTTCCAGGAAGGCTTGAAGAACTATCGCGACCTCAAGCTGATGCAGCGCAATCTCGCGAGTTGGGAGCTCAGCCTCTCGGCGTTCGAAGACATGGTCGACACGCGCCGCAAGGCGTTCGAACTGCGCACGCCGCTGCTTCAGCAAGTACTCGATCGCGTCGACCTGGACGGCCTCGAAGCGCGGCAACGCGACCTCGAGCTGCGCATCGGCGAGATCGAGCGTGAGAACGATGTCGCGGCGCTCGCAACGGCCCGCGAACGCGAACAGTGGGAAAAGGTCCTCCGAATCGAACAAGTGCTGCAGCGTTCGGATCCGGGCGATCCGCTCGTCGAGGAAATGCGCGAGAAGGCGCGGCTCATCAAAGGGCGCCTCCTGTGGGACTTCAATTCGAGTTACAAGGCCCGGTTGTGGAAGGTACGCAAGGAGCTGCGAGAGCTGAACCTGGCAGCGACCGAAGTGCGCCGGCGCTGGGTGCTCGTCGAGCGCGCCCGCGAAGAGTTTCCTGCGCGCACGGAAGGATTTGCACGGCGGGTCGCGGGTCTCAAGCCCCGCATCGCCGATCTGAACAATCGTCTTGCGAGCGCTGCGGAAGCGCAGAACCGGTATCTCGCGCACATCGCCATTCGCGAGCTCGAGTCGCAAAAGCAACGTCTTGCCGAGTATTCGCTGCAGGCGCGATTCGCGCTCGCATCGATCTATGACCGTGCATCGAGCGCTGCGCAGCCCGCGAGCGGGGGTGCCGAATGAGCGCGCGTTCACCCATGGTGTGGCGCGCCGTCGTTGCGGCGTTCTGCGTGCTCGGCGTTGCGGCAGCCGGGGCCGCCGATCGCAAGAAACCGACGGGCACGATCAAGGACCTCGAGGGTCGCGAGATTCAGGTGACGCGCGATCCGCCGACGAACGTGAAGCCGCAGCAGGCGATCGATCAGTATCGGCGCTTTCTCGAGCTCGATTCCACGAACGAGCAAATG
>DATCLP010000538.1:0-10626 GCA_036563855.1 Steroidobacteraceae bacterium
AGCCGCGCCTGACCAGACAATCCAAGCGCCTGCGCCGCTCGCCGCTGTCGCCTTGCGACTCGAGAGTCCCGATTCGCAAGTGCGATTCGAAATACGCGACTCGCTCGAGTCGTCGACTCCTGTTTCAGCCAAGTCCGGCGACGTCGTCCAGCTCGCGCCTGGAACCTATCGCGTGACGGCCTCCGGCCCGGGATTGGAATCGATCGAGCGCGAGCTCGTGCTCTTGGGGGATCAACCCGCCGAATACAGCGTCGAGTTGTGCGCGCAGCCGGAACGAGAAACCGGAAGCCTTGCCGGTGAAATCCTCGAGCGGCGAACGTGCACGAGTACCGTCGAATGCGAATCCGTGTTCATGATCCTGAGCGAGTATGCCGAGCAGCTCGTCAAGGATCCGGCGTTTCGCCGGGAGCAATGCTCGAAGTGGCGCACCAACGCGGAGCCCGAAGGCACATGGACGTTGGACACCAAATGCGACGGCGAGGTATCGGCCACGACGTGCCGCGTGGAGATCGCTCAAGGCGCCTGCATCGTCACCGGTCCGCGGCGAACGTTGCGCGGCGAGTCGTGCCCGCGCGCGGAGCTTCGCTAGCGAAGCACACTACAACAAGAGCTAAGGGAGGACACAAGATGTTTGCGCGGTCCTCGCGAAGCTGGGAGCACTGCGCTTCTGAAGGACGTGGGGCGAGAACATCATCGGCAATGCCGGCATCGGGTTGGTGTTTATCGACTTCTACGCCGCCCTAATTGTTCTCGGCGTATCGTTCCTATTCTTCGCCGCGCAGACGGGTAACCCAGCGCTCATCATTTTTGCGATCGCCTTCGTTTTCGTCTGCATCGTGCTTGGACTGGTGCAGGCAGCGCTGCAGGGCGTCTATTCGGCAGCGCTGTACCGCTACGCCACGGGCGCGAACGTCGGCGCAGAATTCTCAGTCGCGATGTTGCAGAACGCGTTCAGGACGAAGGGCTGACGCTCGCTCGCAGAACCCAAGAAGCCTCTCAGGGCAGCGTGGTCTCGACTTCGATCTCGAAGTTCTCGAGAAAGCGGCTGACCATGAGATAGAACCCGATGGTGAGCACGAGCTCGACGAGCGAGCGCCGGCCGATCGCCTCGAGCAGCTGTTGGAAAAGATCGTCGGGCGCCTTGACGTTGTGCACGAGCTCGTCGGTAAACCGGAGCACGAGCTTTTCGAGCATGGAAAACACATCCGATTCGGCCCCCTGCTCGATCGCCTCGATCTTTTCGTCGCTCAATCCCACCATCGCAGCAAGCCGGCGATGATGATGCACTTCATAAGTCGCACGCGTCAGGATGCCCACACGAACAATAGCCAGCTCGCGAAGCTGCGCGTCGAGCTCACCGCTTCGCAAGATTGCGCCTCCCAGCGACAAATAGGCGGGCGCCGCCATTCCGGCGTAGGGCAGCATTCGAAAGAGATTGAGCGAGCCGCGGCTTCGTGCGTGTGCCTGTTCGACAGGCGATGCGCTCGCGGGATCGAAGTACGGAATTCTCGCCATGCAGCTTCCTCAACTGATGAGATCCTGCGCGAGGCTGCGACGCGCGCGCAGAAAGCAAATGAACGCAACGGCACTTGCCGAAGCGCAAACGATCAGCGACCAGCGCAGACCTTCGCCGATATCGCCCACGCGAGCTGCGAACAGGTCGCTCAACAAACCGACCGCGAGCGGACCAAGTCCGAGCCCGACCAAATTGATTACGAGTTGCAGAATCGCACCTGCGGTATTGCGTACCCGCGGCCTGACAATACCTTGCACTGCCGCGAAGACGGGCCCGTACCAGAGTGCCGAGAGCGCCGCCGGAAATACCATCAAGATGAAGGCGGCAGCAGGTCCTGGCACGAGAAGCGCTGAAACGAGAAACGGAAGCTGCAACAGCGCAGCGAGCGCCGGAATCGTTGCGTAGGCGCGTACATCCCTGCGCGCAGCGCGATCTGCGAGCCACCCGCCGACGAGCGTGCCCAATCCGCCGAACGCGCCGGTCATGATCCCGAAGACGACACCGACGAACGCAACGGGACCGAGATTGGTGTTGAGCAGCTCGTTCAGCGACCCGGCGAAGCTTTCGAGCTTTGTGCCGTGAATGCGCAGGAAGAACGATCCGAAGAATGCCACCTTGCCGTAGTTGATGAACGCCATCAACGCCGCACCGGCGCCGAGCAACCAGAACGAACGGCAAGCGCGCAATTCATCGATGGCCTCAGCGAACGTGGGCACCTCTTGCCCCACCTTCGTTGCCGGTAGATCGAGCCGCGGCTCGCGCAATGTGCTGAGCGCCAAGATTGCGACGGCCACGCCCGGCAACCCGACGACGAGAAATGCCGTACGCCATCCGAACACGTCGGCGAGAACGCCGCCGAGCGCAAGGCCGAGCAGCGAGCCGATGGGAATACCCATGGAGTACAGCGCAAGCGCGGATGCGCGCTTCTCCCGAGGAACGACGTCCGCGATGAGCGAATGTGCCGGCGGACTGCAACCAGCCTCCCCCACACCGACACCAACTCGCATCAATAGGAGCCACGCGTAACTCTGAGCAAGCCCGCAGGCGGCCGTGAATCCGCTCCACAGGGCGAGCGCGGCGGCAATGATTCGAACACGGTTGAAGCGCTCGGCGAGTCGCGCGATCGGAACGCCGAGCGTCGTATAGAGAATCGCGAATGCGAGCCCCGTGAGAAGTCCGAGTTGCCAATCCTTGAGTTCGAGGTCGCGTTTGATCGGCTCCGCGAGAATATTGACGATCTGACGATCGATGAAGCTGAGCGTATAGATCACGCACAGCAAGACGACCGTGTAAGCGCCGCGACGCCCGAACCGCGGAGCCGAGGCCGCGGCCGCACCTGTTTGTGCAATCACTGCGCCGCCCGTGCGACAGTAACCCAAAACGAGCCTGCAGCTTCCGGCGAACCCGGCAAGCAGTTTTTCACCGGAAGACTGCAGGATTCAGGGCGACTGGCCATCAAAACCTGAAATCGGCGAATGCGCCGACGGTTCGGAACGTATCCGTCGACAGCCACTGCACCGTCGCATGACCGGGGTCGTTCGTGAGCTGCCGCCCGAGCAACGGGGCGAATTGCTTGTCGAGCAGGTTCTTGGCGTAGAGGCCCACCTTCCAGCGACCGTCGACATCGCCGAAACCGACGTTGGCATTGAGAATGCCGTAAGCCTCGTGCTCGAGATTCGGGTCGCCGACGCTCGAGAAATTGAAAGCGCTGCGCCAGTAATAGTTCGCGTACGCGCTCACCTCGTAGCTTGCGCCAATGGGCATGCGCCAGTTCGCGGCAACGTTCACGTACCAATCGGACTGTCCGCCGACCCTGTTGCCGGTCGCATCCGTCTGACTGACGCCGTCCACGACGGCACAGCCGGTGCGCGGATCCGTCGAGACAGGCTGGTTCGTGTAACAAGGCGCGTTTTTGAAGTCCGTGAACGTGGCATCGATGTAGCTCACTGCGGCCGATAACGTGAGCGTGTCGTGGACACGGGCGACCACTTCGGTCTCGACGCCGCGCGTACGCAGCTCGCCGGCGTTGGCTAGCGTGCTGGTCGGCAGGCCGTTCACGTTCATCCGCAGCGTCGTCTGGAAGTCTTCGAACGTCGTCAGGAACAACGCCACGTTCAAGAGCAGGCGGTCATCCCACCACTGGGACTTCAGACCGATCTCGTAGTTGGTCGACAGCTCCGGCGCCACCGGCGTGCTCGACTTTTCCGGACTGGAGTCGAGCGATGCATAGAACGTCGGTCCCTTATAGCCGGTCGAAACCGTGGCGTAGCTCATCACGGCCGGGCTGAAGTCGTACTGCAAACCGATCTTCCAGGAGACGTCCTCTTCCTTCGCCGAGTTTCTGAGCCGCAGCGGGAACGTCTGCCCCGGCCATCCGGAGTATGTCAGCCCGAGATAGTTCGGATCGTAAAAGGAATAAAGATCCATCTCGATCTCGTCGTGCGTGTAACGGGCGCCGACGATGAGCCGCAGATCGTCCGTAACCGCGTACGTGCCGCTTGCGAACGCTGCATAGCTCTTGTTCGTCATCTCGTTGTCGTACTGGCGCAGGAATCGATTTCCTGTCGGTGCGATCGCTGTCGAGAGCGAACCGCCCTGCGCAGAGACGTTGTCGAACGTCGAGTCGAAGAAAAACAGGCCTGCGACGAACTCGAGTCGCTCGCCCGCTGGCGAAGTCAGCCGCAGCTCCTGAGTGAACTGCGTCTGTTCGGCTTCCGCCGTGTTCACGTTGGCGACGTCGATGGTGATCGTGTCGGAATCGCGCAGATTCGATTGATTCCAGTTGCGATAAGCCGTGATCGACGTGAGCGTGTATTCGCCGAAGCGAATATTCATCTCGCCGGATATACCTCGATCCCGTAGGTACTGGTGCGCAACCTTGCCATTCGACGGATGCCCATCGAGGGTCACGTAATGAAGGTTCGGCGCCGGCTCGACCCCGTATTCCGCCCAGTAAGGCGCGTACGGATTCGCACCCACGCCCGCTGAGCGGGGCGTCGAGACGCAGCAGTCGTGATCCCGCAGCGCGTAATCGGCGACGACCGTCAGTTCGAATCTATCGCTTGGTTGCCAACGCCATTTGCCTCGAAATCCATATTCATCTTTTTCGTTGATGTTGTCCTGTCCGGTCACGAGATTCGTGATGAAGCCGTCTTGATGCGTGCTGTAGGCGGATAGTCGTAGCGCGCTCGTATCTCCGAACGGCACGTTGATGACACCTTGCAGATTGCGGTCGTTGTGTTCGCCGTATCTGAGATTTGCCTTCGCCTCCCATGTGCCGAGCTCGGGCTTGCGCGTGACCACTGAAATCACGCCGGCCGAGGCGTTCTTACCGAACAGCGTGCCCTGCGGACCGCGCAGTATCTCGACGCGCTCGATGTCGGCGAGCGCGTTGTTGCCGATGCCGGTTGCGCCCATGACGACGCCGTCCACCACGATGCCGACGCTCTGCTCCACGCCGTCGGAGAAGCTTTGCGTACCGACACCGCGCACGTTGAAACCTTCGCCGCGCGGCCCGCCGCCTTCACGAAACGTGAGGCTCGGCGCGACATAGCGCAGATCCTGAACGCTGTTCAGGTTCACGTTGAGGATCGTGTCGCCGGAAAGCGCGGTCACTGCGACCGGAACATCTTGCAGCGAACGTTCGCGTCGCTCGGCGGTCACGATGATTTCTTCGAGCGCGAGCGATGCGCCATCCTGCGCATGTATCGCGTTTGGCAGCGAAGCCGCGGCCAGTGCCACACCGCAAAGCGGCTTCGCGAATCGGAACCCGTTCGAATTCGAAATAATGCGCATGTCTCGCGTCCCCCATGTCGTGCACGACGCTGCAGACGATCGAGGCTGTTCGATCGGGCAGCGCGCATCCAATGTACGGGCCGCGTTGCAAGCGGCAACCGAACTCCGCGTTTCGTTGCACCAGTCACAACAACAGTGAGCGTTCGCGAAGTGCGTAGGCCGAGAAACGACGAAGAGCGTTCGAACCGTCGTTCCTCATAGGGAACAGCTGGACGTTGGCGGCGACCGATGCATATCGCCACCTCGAGGAGAGCCTGCGGATTCGTCCGTGAACCGCTTTCACGCAGGTTCGCTACTTGCTAGCGCTTCTGCAATCGGTCGCGCACTGCGGCGAGATAAGCGGCGCGTGCCTGTCGGAAATCTTGGTTCTTCGGATCCGTCAGCGAGAGCGCAGCGAGTCCGCGCAAAGTTGCGAGGATCAACGCAGCTTCTGCGCGCGGTTCCAGATCGGCGCGGATTTGCCCGGCCTCTATCCCTGCGCGCAGCCGCCGCTCGAAAGCAGCAATCGCGCGTGCATTCACCTTGGATAGCGCAGCCGCCGCATCCTTATCCGTAAGCGCCGCGTTCGCGATCGCCATGAAAGAGCGCCATTGCACGGGATCCCGCTCCACGTCGCCGAGGTAGTACTCGATCGAGCCGAGCAGGTCTTCGAGCGGCGAGCGCGCCGGCACGTTCGTCTGCACGCGCGCGACATACGACTGCGCGATCGAATCCGTCAGCGCGGCGACGAGCGCCGCGCGGCTCTTGAAATGATGCGTGGGCAAGCCGCGGCTGTACCCCGCCGCGACGCCGACCGCGGCAAGCGTCAAAGAGTCCAAGCCCTTCTGCGCCACCAGTTTCACGGCGGCGTCGATCATCCGGCGCTCGGCTTCAGCGCGCCGCGCCGCCTGCGTTCTTCGTACGCGCTGACGCTTGGCGCTTGCAGCCCGCGCAACTGTTCTTTTCGCCATCGGTGGCCTTCGTACCTCCCGGTCCTATAATGCACCCATACTTGCTTGTCGTCTAGCAAGTAAGTTATTAAGGCATCTTTGTTGGGGGGTTTCGATGTCGGCCGCAGCTCCGTTCGTTCGTCCACTCAGTGCTGAATCGCGCGGCGAAGCGCCCGGACGCGCTCGTTTGAAAGACCGGCGCGTCCTGGTAGTCGGCGGCGGCCAGCGTGTCTTCGATCCGGCAACCGATCCATGCGGCAACGGCCGGGCCATGTGCCGTCTATTCGCCCGCGAGGGGGCGTACGTCGCAGTTGCGGATGTGAATCTCGCGAGCGCGGAGGAAACCGTGACGGCGATCGCCCGCGAAGGCGGTCGTGCCTTCGCCATCGAGGCGGACGTGTGCAGCGAGGAGCAAGTCATCCGCATGGTTCAAACGGCCGCGCGCACGATGGGCGGACTCGATGCGATGGTCGTGAACGTCGGAATCGGCGCCGGCGAGCTCGGGATCAAGAATCTGAAGCTCGACGATTGGGACAAGACGATCGACACCAATCTACGCGGCCCGATGCTCTGCTGCCGCGAAGCGTTGGATGTGCTGGAGCCCGGCGGCGCCATCGTCCTGATCTCCTCCACGGCAGCTTTGAAGGCGAGTACGCGCCACGTGGGATATGACGCGTCGAAGGCGGCGCTCGGCGGACTCATGCGCAACGTTGCCTTGGAAGGCGCACCGAAAGGAATTCGCGTGAACAGCGTTGCGCCCGGGCTCGTCGACACGCCGATGGGTCGAGCTGCAAGCGCGGCGCGCCCCTCGCGCAATCTCACGCAACTGCCATTCGGCCGTATGGCGACCGCGTGGGAAGTCGCGTATGCCGCCCTCTTTTTCATCAGTGACGAGAGCGTCTACGTCAATGCCCAGACGCTCGTCGTCGACAGCGGGCGCGTCAACATCTGACCAGGCGCGCCGCATTTTTCGAGTGACGGAGGCTCGCATGACTATGTCTTCGATCGCATCGACACCTCGAGCCACCGAGGGCATACGTACGGGTCTGATGCCGCCGACCGGTCCGATCGGTCGCGCCGAGCAGCGGCGAACCGCAGCGTCTCAGCCCACATCGCATCAGACGATCGAACGTTCGATGCGCATTCTCGAATACCTGTGGTCGCGTCAGGCACCGGTGCGTCTCACGCGCATCAGCCACGCGCTCGGCATGGATCGCTCGACCGTGCTGCGCATCCTGCAAACGCTCGAGCGGCTCGGCTATATCCATAGAAACGAAGAGACGAAGGCGTACGCGCTTGGATACATGAGCCTGCGGCTCGGCTCGCGCAATCGTTTGATGAGCACGAATGCGTGGCACGCCGAGCCGTTCCTGAAGCGACTCGCCGCCGAAACAGGCGAGATCGCCACGCTCGGCTCGCTGGAAGGCGTGAGCGTCATTTTTCATCGTTGCATCGCGAGTCCGGATGCACCGCCCGTGCCGCTCGAAGTCGGCGCAGCTTACGATGCGCACGCGACCGCCACCGGCCGCATGCTTCTCGCAAACCTCTCGTGCGAGGAATTGCGCCGGCTGTATCGCTGCCAGCGGCTGCGACAGTACACGCGTCACACGAACGTTTGCTTCGAGACACTGCTCAAGCAGCTTCAGACCTGCTGGGAGCAAGGTTACGCGTTCGAGAGCGAAGAGCTGATCCCGGGCTACGGCAGCATCGCGGTGCCCATCGTCAATCCTCGCGGCGTGACCAACGTGGCGATCGGCGTCGTCGCCGCTGCACGGAGCCTCACGCCGACTCGGCGCGCGTGGCTCATCGAGCGCTGCATGAGCATTGCGAAAGAAATCTATGCTCATGTGATCCGCTGAAGGCACCCGAATCCCGTCGATCGACGTTTGCGCGATCACCGCGACGCGTCATCGATGGTGAAGCGCGCCTCGAGCGGAAGATCGCGCGAAGAGGAGCCTACGAATGCACGGTATTCTCCGGTCGGGATTCGCCACGCGTCCTCGTCCACGTCCCAAATCGAGAGCGCGAGTCTGTCGAGCGTCAACTCGACACGCTCGCGCTGACCGGGCTCGAGCTTCACGCGGCGCCAACCTGCGAGTCTGCGCCCCGGTTCGCCGGCATCTCGAGGAAAACCGAGATAGACCTGCGCGACTTCGGCGCCCGCTCGCTTGCCCGTATTCACGACATCGAAGCTGACCCGCACTTCGCAGCCGTTCGCGTTGACGTGCAGATTTTCGATGCGAAATGTCGTGTACGACAGTCCGAATCCAAACGGGAACTCCGGCGTGCGGTTCGTCGAATCGAACCAGCGATAGCCGACGGCGAGCCCTTCGAAGTAATTCACATCCAGCGGCCACGCGGCAGCGAGGTCCGCAGTGGTCATGTTCGGCTTCGGCGGCCGGTAATCGGGAATCTGAGCGCGCGGCAGATCCTGCTCCGTGCGCGGGAACGTGATCGGAAGTTTCGCCGATGGATTCGCATCGCCGAACAACAAGTTCGCGATCGCTTCTCCACCGCGTTGTCCCGGATACCACGCTGCAAAGATGCCTGCCACTTTGCCGGACCACGGCGTCAGCGCAGCGCCGCCGCTTTCGATGACGACGATGGTGCGAGGGTTCGCAGCAGCGACGCGCTCGACGAGCGCATCCTGATTATCGGGCAGCGACAGGTTCGGTACGTCGCGGGTCTCCGTTCGATGTTGGTGCACGAACACGATCGCAACATCGCTTCGGGCGGCAAGCTTCGCAGCTGCGTCGTGGTCTTCGCCGCTCTCATAAACGACTTTCGCCCGCGGCGCTTTCGCGGCGATTGCCTTCAGCGGAGATGAGGGCGCCCAGATGACCGTGAGCATGCGCTGCAATGCATCTTCCGGCTCCGGCTGCGGGACATAGGCATTACCGCCGATCGGCAGCACGCGCGATGAGCCGCCTCCCGTCATCACACCGACGTCGGCATGCGCACCGATGACGGCGACCGACTTCAAGCGTCTCGCATCGAGCGGCAACAAGCCGTCGTTCTTGAGCAGCACGATGCCCTGTTCTGCAATTCGTTGTGCGATCTCGAAGCTCGTCTCGAGGTCCGTGGCCTTCACCTCGGGCGGATGGTCGATAACGCCCACGGCGAACATGGTGCGCAAAATCCTGTGCACCATGTCGTCGAGACGCGATGCCGGTACGTCGCCTTTCAGCACGGCTTGCTTGAGCGGCTCGCTGAAATAGCGCTTGCGGAAGAACTCTTGATCGAGGCCTGCGTTCGCGGATTCGACCGTGGAGCGTGCGGCGCCCCAATCCGACATCACCCAGCCTTTGAAGCCCCACTGGCCTTTGAGAACCGTGTTGAGCAAGTACTCGTTCTCGCACGCATAGACGCCGTTCACTTTGTTATACGAGCACATCACGGAGCCGACGCCGCCCTCACGTACCGCGATCTCGAACGGCAACAGATCGATCTCGTGCAACGCGCGTTCCTCGATGATCGAGTTCATGCCGTGACGATTCGTGTCCTGGTAATTGGCGACATAGTGCTTGACCGTCGCGATGACTCGCTGGTCCTGAGTTGCCCGAAGCACGGTCGCGATCATCTTGCCCAGTTGAAACGGATCTTCGCTGCCGTACTCGAAGTTGCGGCCGCCCATCGCTTCGCGGATCACGTTCGCGCCGCCGCCGAGGTGCACGTTGAATCCTTTGTCGCGCAACTCGCGTCCGAGCGTGCGGCCGTAGTCGTAGGCAAGCTCTTCGTTCCACGTGGCCATGAGCGCGAGCGCAGAGGGATACACGGTCGATTCGCCGCTCGTGAGCTGGCCTGTCACGCCCATGCCGGCACCCTGCAACTGCAGCGGCGGAATGCCGAGCCGCGGGATACCGGGAATGAAACCCGCGCCGCCGCGTGCTTCCGGCGGAGGCTCCGGCATCTCCGGCCTGTGAGGCGGGCGAAAGCCATACGAGCCGTGAACGAGAGAGATCTTTTCGTCGATGGTCAGTTGTTCGACGACGAGCCGCGCTCGCTCATCCGGCGAGAGGCGCGAATCCATCCAGGGCGCCTGGGCATCGTGGCCCATCGCAATCGGCGTCGCGAATAACACGGCCGACGCCGCGCATCCCCAAAACGTCGAAATGAACCGCGAATACCCGGGTGCTCGCATGAAATCTCCTCGCGCACAGTGAAGTGGTCTCCCCAAATCGTAGGAGGATTGCGCCTCGACGGGAGGGTGCTCGCGGTCAATGTTGCAACGAGCGCAACAGGTGTGCGCTGTGTGGTGAGCTCGAGCTCCCGGAAGGAGGCTCGAGATCATTTCTCGCGCACGACGCAGCGAAATCCAATGTGACTGGCGGATGTGTCGATCGTTTGCGGCTGACGCGCGGCGGGACGATAGCGCTGACAGTAGTT